>JBILIM010000025.1:0-10831 GCA_044349985.1 Crocinitomicaceae bacterium | reverse complement strand
GGCCCAATAAACAACTGGACATTCACGAATTGGAATCATAAAATCACCCACTTGAAAATGGGATTCTATATTTCTTTTGGTCAAATTCATCAGTGCATGTCCTATACTTGGTGCATTAAATAAATATGACCCTGATACGGATGAACTCACACCCATATTTCTTAGAATAAAGGACACTTCACCATTTACACCACCATCAACATGAATCAGTTTTCCCGGATATCTTTTTCTGAACTGCCTGATTTTGGCAAAATTATCCTTATCAAAAACGCCACCACTTTGACCCGGAACAGTAGCCATTATTAAAATGAAATCAAATGCTGCATATGCATCAAATACATCTATTGAAGTCGGAGTTGTTACGGCCAATCCTTTCAAACCTTTGATATCCTCTGGGACGGATAATTTAGAGGTTAGCGCCTCAAATTGAAAAGTCACGTAGTCGACTGGATTTTCCCGTAACAGATTAAAATATTTTTCGGGCGAATCAGTTATAATGTGCAAATCTATTGGTAAATCGCACCACTGTCGAATCAACTTAATATCTTCAAAAACGGAAACATCGTCATTGCAATCAACGTGAAGCATATCCACTTGGTGTGACATTAAATCCGCTATTACTTCCTGCAGCTGCCGCTTTTTATCACTATAAATTGATGCTGATATCTTCATTTGAAATTGTAAGGTTTCGCCTTTATTAGGAAAACAAATACGTGTTTTTCCGATACCAAATATAGCAAAATATACGTGTAACGATTGAATATTAGACATTCGAATCAGCTACCAATATACCAGAATCAATGCTTTAAAACTTTAGGATTTTATACTTTTGATGTATGAATCCAATAGCCATTCACAACGCAATATACACGGGTGCAAAACAAAGAAATGCCCTTGTAGATATAGTAATTCCCGAAAACCATAACGGAAAATTAATTTTGTTCATGCATGGATTCATGGGATTCAAAGATTGGGGCTGCTGGCCATTAATGCAGGATTACTTTGTTCAAAAAGGATTTGGATTTTGCAAGTTCAACGTTTCGCATAACGGAACCACAATAGAAAATCCTACATCATTTACAGACCTGGACGCCTTCTCCGATAACAATTATTCTAAAGAATTGGTAGATCTAAATAATGTTATTGATTGGCTACTCACGCAACCGGATGCTGAGAATCTAAATATTATTCTTGTCGGACATTCTCGCGGAGGTGGTTTAGCCCTATTAGGAGCCAAAAATCCAGCTGTTCAAAAAGTGGTTACGCTTGCGGCCATTTCAAGTATCGAGCGACGTTTTCCCGAGGGAAAGTATTTGGAAGAATGGAAACAATTGGGCGTTAAATATATACGCAACAACCGCACACACCAGGATATGCCTGCCCGCTATTCGCAGTATGAAGATTTTTTAAAGCACAAGAAAGACTTATCTATTCAAGCTGCCTGTGAGGAAATTAACAAACCTGTTTTGGTTATACATGGCAAACAAGACGAATCGGTGAAGTTAGAGGAGGGATTAGAACTTTCTTCTTGGCTTCAAGTTCCATTAACAACGATTAAAAACGCTAACCATACTTTTGGTGCTTCTCATCCGTGGAAATCTGAAAATATGCCAAGGGAATTGGAATCGGTTTGTTCGGAAATACTAAACTTCATTCATTAAGATAAAAATCGTTTTTGCTGACGCGTTGTCGGAAGAAAACAAAATTTAGATGCGATATGATGCCTTCGCAAAGCGATTTGGGTGTAACACCAATCGCGGAAAATCTTCGGTAAAATCCAGAAAACATTCAAAAATTGCCAAGGCCATTTTAAAAAGGACACCAGCGTTAAGGCAGCGGTAGATTTCGATAAAATTTTCTTTCCATTGAAGAGGTATAAGGTATTCGAATCGATATTTTCTGAACCTATGTGCGTCTCTAAAAACCGAATAGCAAATTCTGATTGCAATGCTGAAAAATAAATCGATTCATTTTTCTCGTGATTCAATACAAATCGGACCACGCGATTACAGAAACCACAGTCACCATCGTAAAAAATAATTATCCGATCCTTCATTTGTATGCATCTAAAATAACCAAATATTTTGTCAACATTAATGGTTGTTTATATAAGTCAGTGCTTATCTTTGTTTAAATAAATTCAGAATTATGACGAATGTAGCTGTTATTGGTTCCGGGACAATGGGAAATGGAATCGCTCATGTTTTTGCTCAGTTCGGATACCGCGTATCTTTAATTGATATTTCTCAAGCTGCGTTGGATAAAGGAATAGCTACAATTGATAAAAATTTAGATCGTCAAGTAGCCAAAGGAGCTTTAACAGAAGAACAAAAGGCACAAACTCTTGGCAACATCCATACCTTCACTAACATGGCAGATGGACTCAAGGGCATTGATTTGGTAGTTGAAGCTGCAACAGAAAACATTGATTTAAAACTGAAGATTTTTACCCAATTGGATGAACTCACTGATGATCATGTCATTTTAGCATCCAATACTTCATCCATTTCCATTACTAAAATTGCATCGGTGACCAATCGACCTGAAAAAGTTATTGGTATGCATTTCATGAACCCGGTTCCGGTTATGAAACTCGTGGAGATTATTAGAGGATACTCAACAACTGATGAGGTAACACATCAAATAATGGACATTTCCAGAAAATTGAATAAAGTCCCTGTTGAAGTGAATGATTATCCTGGATTTATTGCCAACAGAATTTTAATGCCAATGATTAATGAGGCCATCTATTCGCTTTACGAAGGTGTTGCCGGTGTTGAAGAAATCGATACGGTTATGAAATTGGGAATGGCTCATCCAATGGGACCTTTACAATTGGCTGACTTTATCGGATTGGATGTTTGTTTAGCAATTCTAAATGTGCTACACGACGGATTCGGGAATCCTAAATATGCTCCGTGTCCACTTCTTGTAAATATGGTAACAGCTGGTAAAAAGGGCGTGAAATCAGGGGAAGGATTTTATTCTTGGACACATGGAACCAAAGACCTTGTGGTTGCATCTAATTTCAAAAAGTAATTGACTGAATGGCGACTGTTCTATTTGAACAACTCATACATCACCTCTCCATCTGAAATCGGGAAATCGAAATTTAAGATGTAGGATATCGTTTTACTTATATCCAATTGCTCGTATTTATTTTCAACAACCGTATTGGATTTAAAATCTGGTCCCAGTGCAACAAGATAAATTCTTCTGCACCCTTCACAGTTGCAACCATGATTGATAAATCCATTTTTCTTTCCTTCTAGATGACGCCCGTGATCATTTGTAATGAACAAGGTAGTTTTGTCTTTATATAAGGAATCACTTTGGATAAAATCCCACAATTCCAAAGCGATTTGATCCGTATTTCGTATCCCCTGAAGGTAACCATTCCAATCCGCTTGATGACCTTTAGCATCTACTTCCAATAAGTTGATCAATGTCAATTTAGGGTGGTATTTATAAAGGATTTCCTTGGCATCCCTCCAAGTATACTTATCTGAGGTATAGCCAAATCCAGAACCATTCGTCCCACAATAAGCTGCGGGAGTATATTTATCTTTCCACGTTTTGTTTTTTGTGTTTGTGAGAATATCTAGCTTGCCTTTGCTCGCTATTACCCATGCTGCAGTTGAATCGTAATTTTTTTCTTTTAAAAAATATTGAAACATCGATGGGTTTTTTGGCAATTCGAATCCACCATTATTTATACTTTGATACACTCCTGTGGTGATGGCAGTATGCCCCGCATTGGTATACGTAGGACCATTATTTCTAAAATTTTTCACCAATACACCTTGAGGAGCTAATACCCCTGATAAATTCGGAATGTATTGATATGAAGTATCATCAAATGTTTCACTCATTCTCGGCCCATCAATGACCAACACAAAAACATATTCCGTTTTAAGTGAATCCGCTTTAAATTCAACATTTGAAATTTGTCTTTCCTGCTGGACAGCTTGAAAAAAATGCCCTGCAAAAGGTAAGATGAGTGCAAGTGAGAAAATAGATAAGCGACGACTAAAAAATGTGATCATCCTTATGGAAATTTGGGGAATTTTTGAAAATCAGGATCTCTTTTTTCAAGAAAAGCATGTTTACCCTCTTGAGCTTCCTCGGTAAGGTAATACATCAGTGTAGCGTCACCAGCCAGTTCCATAATTCCATGCTGACCATCCAATTCTGCATTTAGACCTCTTTTTATCATCCGAACAGCAAGAGGGCTTCTTTTCATTATGGTTTTACACCATTCTACGGTTGTATCCTCAAGTTCGGAGAGTGGTACCACTTTATTAACCATTCCCATACGCTCTGCCTCATCCGCCGTATATTGCTCACATAGAAACCAAATTTCTCTCGCTTTTTTCTGTCCAACACATCTGGCAAGGTATGAGGAACCAAAACCTGCATCAAAACTTCCAACTTTAGGTCCGGTTTGACCAAATCGTGCATTTTCAGACGCTATGGTAAGATCACAAACTACATGAAGTACGTGCCCTCCTCCTATTGCATATCCATTAACCATTGCAATTACGGGCTTAGGCATTGATCGAATAGCCTTATGAAGATCAAGAACGTTCAATCGTGGGACACCATTTTCAGAAATATAACCACCGATTCCCTTAACATTCTGATCACCCCCAGAACAAAAAGCTTTATCACCTTCTCCAGTTAAAATGATTACACTTATATCGTTACGTTCTCGACAAATAGCCATGGCATCCAACATTTCCATATTGGTTTCAGGGCGAAATGCATTGTAAACCCTTGGTCTGTTTATGGTAATTTTAGCAATACCTTCAAAAAACTCGAACTTTATGTCCGTATATTGCTTAATGGCTGTCCAATTTCGCATGTGTATTAATTTGAATTCAAAAATAAGGATTAAAAAAGAACCTAGCTTCCTTTCGGTGTATACATCGTAACACCATTTTCATAATAATGTTTTTTCATACATTCAAACATTCCAGCAGCATCTACAAATAAACATCTGGCATTTCCAAAAGTAACATATTGTAAAACTCCTTCCTCTTCGAACAAAGGAATCAAAGCGTCACATTTCCTTTTTTTACTTTGTTCAGGATTATGAACTTTGGTTTTCATGTATTGAATAGAATTGTCATCCATTCTAATTTTAACATCAAATTCTTCATCCCAATAAACAGGAAATTTAAAATCAGTAACGGCATCCTCTAGTGTATGCAAATGCGTACCTGCATTGTCCAAAGTGACCCCTAAATAAAGAATTTTTCCTTTTTTTTCAATTACCTTATAGAATGGACTTTTGTTACTATATGGTGTTAAATTTCCAAAATGGTCATCAACAAAAAATTCTTTTTGACGACCCCAACATGAAACAGGTTCTGTAGGATGCGCACTTCTTTTTGAACCTGGTAAGGTTCTGAAGTATTCGCTTATTGCACCCAATTTTGAAGGTGAACTTAAAACATCAAATTCAGCCAAAGATTGAATATACTCCAATTGAAAAGATGCATTAGGTGAATTAGGCATTAACAAATGTCCTTCAGGACCTATTACCTCTATTAATGCCTCAATAATAGTCTTCGGACCATCAATTACATACCCAATTTTTGACAAACTGGAGTGCACCATGAGCACATCTCCTTCTTTTATGCCCATTTCGATTAGGTCTTTTATCAAATCATCTTTACTGAAACCTTTTCCCTCTCGTTGGTCTCTGGTTAATTTATCGTTTTTAAGTTTCTTCTTGTATTTACGATAAAGACTCAGGATTATTGATGGCGTTATTTTACGTATATAGGTCCGCACTTACTGAGAAACAAAAGTATATACTATGGTACCTTCTTGCAATTTAGGTGCAGAGGCAGCATAATTAAAACGTGATTTCTTTGCATATTTAACTGCTTGCTCCAACATACAAGCATTGGCTCCTGAGGAACTTGATACTTCCGCATTGCTTACATCTCCATTTTGGTTGACATAAATTCTAACAACAACCTTTCCTGAAGAACCGTGACCACAAGTATAGCCCGGATTTCGAACATACCAATTGTTGTTTTGATGCGGATTTCGATTGGAAAGCGACCAATCTACCATTACACTTCCAGAATAAACCTTATCTCCTCCTTTAGCAACCGATTCTTTAGAATTGGTTGCACTAGTTGATTTATTTGAAGACGCTGCGGTGCTTGATTGTGGCTGATATCTTGGTTTGTTGCCACCCATTTCTTCAAAAAGTTGTCTTTCAAAATCTCTAACTGAAGATTCACTGCCTGTTGACGGTTTATTTTCAGACCAATTTTCATCTGATTTTTGACGGGTATCGTTTACGTCCCTGGAGATATTTTTTACATCTCCTGTTTTGTAATCATCTGGAACAATAATATTTTCGGAACTAACCGTAACTTCATAATCTTCCAGTTCCTCTTTTGAAATATCAAGCGCTGGATTATCAAAATAGGACTCAAAAACATAGCTTCGTTTTACCGTATTCACGTTTAAATAGACAAAAACCAGCACATATATTAACAGTGCGGCGAGCACACCAAAAACAAACCTGTCTGATATCCTATTTAGTTTTTGCACTAATTGAATTTTGGCTGTATCAATGAATAATCGGAAAGGTACAAATAATGAACTTCATTTTTACCAACTAATAAAATTAGATTTTCCGAGAGTTGTCTAACCTGTTCGTAGTTGACGGGAACAATCAACTTTAACTCTTGGTTGTATAAGCCATATTTATTGTCAAGTCCAACTAAAATTAAATTTCCACTAAATCGTTCAACACTTTCAAAACTTATAGGCAACAGTTCTTTGCCGCTAATGTCTATAATTCCTTGAAGTCCATTTTTTTCGACGATTGCCCTATTTTGCTTGAAAGATGTTGCAAAATCATAAACTGGAACCATGACTTCTTTACCTTTTAAATCCATGAATCCCCATAAATTTCCTTTTGTGAAAGCCATTATTGAAGCAATATCACCGATATTTAAAAAATTACATGGAATCACCAATTTACCAGATACATCTATAACTCCCATTTTTCCTTTTTGCTTTACGATGGCAAAACTAGAATTGAATTGAGCACGTTCGATGCAATTTGGATAGATTTCGAAGGTTGTTGGGATGATTAACTTCCCTGAGGCATCAATATACCCCATCAAATTTCCTTTAATTACCAAGGCTCGATTGTCAACTAACTTTCCAATTTGATCGTATGCGGCAGCTGTGACAACCTGACAATTTGTTGTCATTAAACCGTACTTTTCATTCTCTTCAAAAACAAGAAGTGTATCACTAAAAAAACTAATGTTATTATAACCTGAAGGGACCACCGTAGTTCCATATTGATCGATGAAGGCTTCCTTTAAACCAATTTTAACTTTGGCTAAATCATTTTCAAAAGGAAAAACTTCATTGTATTTTTCAGGGATCCTAAGATTGAAATTCCAGTCGTAAAACCCATATAGAGAATCTTTTCGTGCAAATATGAGGTCATCATTTGCGATATCTAAATCTAAAAATTCAATTGGAAAAACAATATTCCCTGAACGATCAATCATTCCAATCCGTTCATTTTTCTCAACTATTGCCCGGCCATTTACAAAATCGCCAACAGCATCGAATTCGAAAGGAATTACTCGTTCATTTTTCTTATTAATGAAACCGAATTTCCCATCACTCGAAGCATATGCCAATCCCTCATGAAAAAAACCAAGTTGTTCATATGAAGGAGGAATAAGGATATTGCCATCGTAATCCATATAACCGAAAAGTTGATCCTGTTTAAATGGGAGTAAATTCATTTTGAAAACTTCCAAATCGGACTGTAATTCTTCTTTATATGGATATCCCGGGAACTCTGTTATGAACTGATCTAACCTATTGTCGGCATAATCGAACATGTAAACCTGATACAATCTTTTCCATGCTTCACCAATATTTCTATTGTTTGGAAAACTCTGAATAAAAAGTTTAAGACCTAAAATCGTATTATCCTCAGTTGAAATTTCGTAAATACGATCTTCAGCATCCGCGATGAATGGATTATTCGGGCATGAACTAATGAAATTTAAGAAAGAACCAACCGTATTTGATTTTGTGTATTCTTTATATTGTGCCAAATACAATCCTTGTTCTGCCGAGCTGTAAAAGTCACTTTCCGGATAAGCCTTCATAAAATTGGCAAAATCGAGTGACGTATTTTTAGATTTCACCGATTCAAAAACTAACGAATCTCTTCGAAATATCCCAAGATTCAACTCATTGGCCCATGGATGAATTTCGATAAAATCATTATAAGCTTCAATAGAAGGATACATTTCTACATTCTGAAAGAACCGGCTGCTGATTTGACTTCTAAGTTCCAATATTCCTAAAAATTGCACCCCCAGTGACTGGTATAACTGTTCCGTTTTAGGCTTTAAATGGTGAAAGGTGTTTTCGCTTATTAAAATGAATTTGAATGCTGAATCCAAATTGTAATAAGGCTGATTGCTTAAAAAGTAAAGTTTGGAGAGCCCGAAAGCGGCTGCAGCTGAATCTTTTTTCAAACACTTATGAAAAAGGGATCGTGCTTGATGCAAATCGTATCGGTTCAAAGCATCAAAGGCATCTGTCAGCTTATGACCGAACGACCATGCAGGGTGCATAAATACGATCAAAAGAATTCCTATTATTTTTCCTGACACTACGAATGATTTTGATAGATCAATTAAACGGTTTCAATAGTTTAACGTTTCAAAAATGACAAAAAAAAAGCCTTCGTTAGAAGGCTTAACTATTTTTATCGAATTTATTTCATGTGACGACCGTAACGGTTCTTGAATTTATCAATTCTACCTGCAGTATCAACAAACTGAACGATGCCCGTAAAGAATGGATGTGATTTATGAGAAATATCTAGTTTGACTAGAGGATATTCATTACCATCCTCCCATTGAATCGTTTCGCTCGTTGTTGCGCACGATGGACACAAAAAAGCATAATCGTTCGACATGTCTTTAAATACTACCATTCTGTAGTCTTCTGGATGAATATCTTTTCTCATTTTAATCGAATTTATAGAACTGTTTCCCTTTTATCGGGTTGCAAATTTAATTAAAGTTTTTCAAAATCAAACCAATTTTTAAATTTTAAAATAATCTCTAGTTGTTTTCGTTAATTTTACCTAAAAATAAAAACGTGTTCAAGGTTCTAAACTATTTTATCATTTTTATTGCAATTGCTACGATTCAGCTGATGAACAGTTGTAACAAACCTGTGTTTTTTTCCAAAAAAAATCTTGAATTTTCAGAGGACACTGTTGTATTCGATACGGTTTTTACAACCTTAGGATCTACCACCAAACAATTTAAAATTTACAATAGAGAAAATAGGACACTAAAAATAGACGAAATCGAGTTAATGGGTGGAGAAAACTCCCCATTTCGAATAAATGTGGATGGCATAAGTTCAACAATTGTGAACGACATAGAATTAGAGGGCGGTGACAGTTTGTTTATTTTTGTTGAAGTTACCCTAGCAGTTAATGGTCAGAATTTACCAATTGTCGTAGAAGACTCGATTCGATTTAAAACAAACGGAAAAAATCAATTTGTAAATCTTGCTGTTTGGGGACAAGACGCCTATTTTCATTACAAAGATTTGAATGAAGGCACTTGGCCGAATGACAAACCTCATGTAATCTTCGGATACGCTGCCGTGGACTCCGCAAAGTCCTTAACCATTCAAGCTGGAACCCAAGTTTTCATGCATAAGAATGCTATTTTATACATTTATAAAGGTTCTTTATTTGTTAATGGTACAAAAGGACAAGAGGTTACTTTTCAAGGTGATCGACTTGAATCAGATTACGACGACATAAGTGGACAATACTATGGCATTTATTTTCAAGAGGCACGGCCATCATCTGTAAATTATGCCATCATTAAAAATGGTATTTCTGGAGTTCACCTTTTTTCAAAAGATCCTGCATTTACAGATTATACTTTGACACTAAAAAACACAATTATTTCCAATTGTGCGAGATATGGCGTTTTCATATACTCTGCAGCACGAGTAAAAGCTGAAAATTGTATTGTCGCTAAAAATGGAAATCATGCCCTGTTAGTGCTTGAAGGAGGTGACTTCTTTTTCAATCATTGTGATTTATTGGGTTATGGAAATGGAGATGCAGCAACGCCAGCGATAGGAATAAGCAACTATTACAACGACTACTTCAATGGCGTTCAAAATATTGGTTCGATAAATGAAGGTAAAATATACAACAGCGTAATATACGGTAATTTAACGGGTGAAATTGCCTTTGATACAATAAACGACCCTGGAATCAATCTGAATTTCGACTTTAAAAACAACCTAATTAAGATGGATCCTGTGGATGGATCTCCTTTTTTCACAAGTACAATTTGGAATGTTGATCCTGAATTTACGGAAGTAGCAGCTAATGACTTTACCTATGCGATAACATCACCTTTAAACAATTCAGCCGATCCTATCTTAACGAATTTACTTACCGCTCCTCTTACAGACATTGAAGGAGATTTGAGAAGCCCAAGCACTCCGGATATTGGTGCAATAGAAAATTAAAAATCCTACTTTAATAGCGCTATTCTTAAAAGGTAAAAACAAAAATGGCCACTCGAAAGTAGCCATTCTCTTTATGTTTTTGTTTTGGATTACGCGTTAGCAACATTCATGTTGTCAAGAACATCCATAACACTTTTAACAGCCTCAGCAGATTCTTGCAATAATGCTTTTTCAGCATCATTTAAATCCAATTCAATAATTTTTTCAATTCCATTTCTACCAAGAACCACTGGAACTCCTAGATAAA
>JBILIM010000332.1:0-2877 GCA_044349985.1 Crocinitomicaceae bacterium | reverse complement strand
TTTGCAAAGTGCTTCATCCTCTTCATTAAATATTAGGGTTCCCTCTTTTTCAATCAATTCACAGAAAATTCTAAATTGATCTACATAATTTTCGAAAGTGGGAAAAACATTAATATGATCCCATGCTATGCCACTGAGAATTGCCACATGAGGTTTATACAAATGAAATTTAGGTCTGAGATCTATCGGAGAACTTAAATACTCATCCCCTTCTAAAATAATGAACGGCGCATCTTCCGACAATTTAACCATGCAATCATATCCTTCCAATTGGGCACCAACCATATAATCAACATTCACCTCTAATACCTTGGCAACATGCAAAAGCATTGATGTAATTGTAGTTTTCCCATGACTACCTCCAATAACAAGCCGCTTCTTATTTTTACTTTGTTCGTATAAATATTCTGGATAAGAATAAATTGGCAAACCGAGCTCCTTGGCTTTATTCAATTCTGGATTGTCACTTCTAGCATGCATTCCTAAGATTACAGCATCGAGATCCTCAGATATTTTATCAGGAAACCAACCGATTTCTATGGGAAGAATACCTTGTTTTTCAAGTCTTGTTCTGGAAGGTTCAAAAATCTCATCATCCGAACCTGAGACCATATATCCTTTTCTACTCAATGCAATGGCAAGATTGTGCATTGCACTGCCACCAATAGCTATAAAATGAACTCGCATAAATTGTCGTTGAACTGCTAAATTAATGTAAGATGTCTTTGAACAAATAAGCGATTGAGCGAATTACTCACAAACGACTATTAATATGTAATTATTCTGTCTTGATGAATTTTGGCAAGCCTTCAATATTCGATTGCTCATCGTAACTCATCTCAGAAATTGCAAGCCCATTTTTCGTATACGTGGTCATTGAATTGGATCTGGTTTTAACAAAAACGTCACCATGTCCGTTGATGACAACAATTCTTCTCGTAATGAAGGTTGTAACATCTCCGTGGGAATTTTTCTTAGTGAAATATTCCTCAGTTATACCCTCAGGATATGCTAAACCTATTTCATTTGGAGCACTTACATCAGCATCATTTGGATTAGGTGCCCCCATATTTTCGATGACCTTTATATTTTGAATAGCACCAATTAAATTGCTTTCTTCGTTGTTTTTTTCTGAAACTCGGATACTGTTGTTTAATGCACTCAACGTTGCAATATTGGAATCGCCATCTGCAACCTTATCTTTTTCGCTTACTTGAATTTGTTTTTCCGTTTCGTTTAATTTAGAAATGGCATCCGTTTGTCGTTGTTTATTCACTTCAAATTCTTCATCTTTTGCTTCCTCCATAGCATCAGATAATCCAATAATTCTTTCAGCAATCAACAGATTCTCACTTGCATTTTCAGTTACATAGGTCTTATCTTGTTTTTCAATATTCACCAATTCTGCAGCCCGGATCAAAATTTCATCAGAATTATTCAATTGCTTGTCCTTAGAGATTTCATCGGACAAGGAATTGATGTTTTTAATTTCCAAAGCAGCCTCCATTTGAGCATCGGACAATTCATTACCCTCCGATTTTACTGCTGAATTTATTTCACCGTAGGTATTCATGTTATTCAATTGCTCAATTTGTTGAACTGAATTATTCTCTTTTGTATTCAACGCATATTCGTGAGCGATGTTGGTCATTTTCTCTGTATTATCCGATTGATTTTCCAGAACCTCAACATGTTTGTTTACTGTAGTATTGTCTATATTTTCAAAAGATTTTTGTGCTTTCAATACAACATTTCCATTTTCTTGACCTTTTGAAATATCAGACGAATGCACATCATGAACGATTGCTGTGTAATTCTTTACATTATCACCCAAAACATCATCATTCTTCTTTTCATTTTGAATAGTGTTGTCGTCAACTTTTTCGAATACCAAGGTATTGTCAATGCTTTTCTCAGAAGCGTTAAGCAATTGAAGCGCTCTAGAAATAGTGGCATCCTCTTCAATCGATCGTACCTTTATAACATTATCGTTGGTATACGCTTCACTAAGAACCGTCAACTTCTTATAATCCGAATCTACGTCAGACAATTGATCCACTTTTTCAATACTCGAATTTAATACGTCATATCGATTTGAGAAATCATATTGACTGACTTCATTTTCTACATCTGCCAACAACAAAACACTTCTGTTTTGAACGGTAGAAATGGTGCCTTCATTGTCAATTTGCTTTTCTGCGTTGACGAATAATTGTGCGTTATCGATTGTAATACTATTATTTAGTGCTTTCTTTTCATTTTCATTAATATCAGAAATACGCTTTAGCTCATCTATCTCATTAACATTCGCATTTGCGATTACTTCATTTTTCGCTACTAAAGCAAATCCATCCATTGCCGAATTGTAATACGGATCTCCTAAATCCGGCAATCTAATTCCAATCAAATTTGAAGACTGTAAATCTTCAATTGCCTTTATTTTTTCTTTTGGATAGGCTTCATTTGGCATTAATTTCAGTGCGCTTTGATAACTTTCCTTGGCTTTGTTATAATCTTTTAGCGCATAGTAATCGTCACCATTTTTTATGTGATTTTTATAGAGTGAAGATGTGACATTCTGAGTATCCTTTTCATTTTTCAAACGAGTAGCCTCTGCTATTTGCAATCGCGTCGAAGGCGATTCTTCAAGTTTTAACAATTCATTGTATTTGATAATGGCATTAGCATAATCTTCCGCTTTGAAAAAAGAGTCCGCCTCTTTTTTCAGTTGTTCTATTTGCTCCTTTAAAGCATTTTGCGCGGCAATATTTTTATTCAAATCATCAAGAATTTGCTCAATTTCAGATATTTTATCTTGAGCCGCCTTGTCGTTATTCTTTACGTTTAAAGCGCTTAAGTAGTCTGCTAAAGCACCGT
>JBILIM010000331.1:0-2883 GCA_044349985.1 Crocinitomicaceae bacterium | reverse complement strand
ATCTTGATATGGAGAAATATCTAGTGCGAAAATTTGATCTGCAATTAATGCGCATGCTAAATCTGTTTTATTTCCAATTATTGACTTTAAGGCTGTACCTTCAAGTTGCAGACCAACAAGCATAAAAGCCCATGTTGGAACGATTGCATCTGCGGTACAATGAACATATACAGCTTTTTGCTCATATTGTGTCCAATCGTGCGTTTTAATCCAATTTCTGAAATCTTTTTCTTTAAGCACTAAGCCCTGCCAAAGTTGCGATGCCAGGTCTATTTCCACAATTTCAACTTTAGATTTAAAGGTCTCTAAATCGAGTTGTATAAGACCGCTTTCTTGAACTTTATTTACAATTTCATCCATTTATTAAAATTAAGAAATCCCATGATTTTAAGCTGATACACTACCACTTTTTCTTCACTTCAAGACAAGATGTCAGTTCCTTTTAATCGGGCATATTCTTTGTCAAGTACTGCTCGTGAAACAACAAAAACATCCATTTGGTTCAGGATTCGAGTCTTTCGGAGTTGCAGCAATCATGCTCTTTTTGATGTGGTCCGTTTATTTTCTTGATTGGTATTTGCCTTTTGATTTTACCCAATTAGGGCTTATACCCAAAATGGCAACTGGATTAAAAGGAATTTTCTTTATGCCATTCGTGCATTCTCCGCTTGATATACACCACATCATCAACAACTCTGCACCTACATTTTTTCTTACGGCCACCTTAATTTATTTTTACCGGCCTATTGCTTATAAGGTATTGATCCTTGGTTGGCTTCTAACAGGCAGTTTCCTTTGGGTTTTCGCACAATCTGCAACGGGGAACCATATCGGAATGAGCGGTGTGATCTATTTCCTTGCAGCTTTTTTATTCACTTCAGGTGTATTAAGAAGATACTTTCAATTGCAAGTAATTTCATTAGCCGTAGTTTTTATCTATGGAAGTATGATTTGGGGTATTTTCCCTCTAAAAGAAGAAGTTTCGTGGGAAGGCCACTTGTGTGGATTGGTAACGGGAGTTATTTTGGCATTTCTATACAAACATCAAGGTCCCAAAAGACCGAAATATGAATTTGAAATTGAAAAAGAAATGGGCATTGAGCCGCCTGACCTGGAAGGTATGTGGAATGAACGCATCCGGTTAGAGGAGCAAAGGCAACGTGAATTGGAAGCTGAACAAAATAAAGTAATCAACATTGTTTATCACATTAAAGGTCAGGATAATTCTACCCTTCAACCTCAGGACGAAACGCGTCCGAAATCAAACAACAATTCGCAGTCAAATGCGACCAGTGTTCAATAGACGGCGATAAACAAACATATGCACTTGTTTTCATGTACACAGGTTGACCCGTCAAATAAGATGCTAACTCTGAAATCCCGTCATTGTGTCCAATAATGCAGATATTTTTCGGATTATTCTGCTGACAAATCAGTTTTAAAATTTCCATTTCATTTGCAAGATACAAGCCTCTCGAATCCATGTATGAATGAAAATTCAATTTTTCATTCAGGATATGTTTCGTTTCCAAGGTTCGCCTTGCCTCCGAGCACATCACCAAATCAAAATTTTGCTTTCTCTCTAAGTAATTGGCCAAAGCCATCGCCTGTTTAATGCCTTTAGGCAATAAGGACCTATCAAAATCACTACCTGATTTTGATATTTTTTCTGTTTTCGCATGGCGAATTAGATGCAATTGCAAACTAACCATAGTGATAAATTATACGTCTTAAATGCGTGCATTTTGGCTGCGTCAAACATAACTAAAATAATTTATCCTTAATGAATGTAAATACTGAAATTATTAAAGCGTGCATGGCCGAGAAAAGGAGGCTATAAAGTGACTTTATAAGCACTATTTTCATAAATTTCTGCCGTTTTGTTAACTATACAATAAAAACCGAGAACAAGAAAATCAGGTCAATTTTATTTTAGCAAACGCTCTAGTAAAAAACGGATTTTGCCATTCAAATAGAACAATGATGATCCTTTAATGTATCTTTGATCAAATTTTGAACATGAAAAAAATACTTTATTTCCTTGCGATATTTTTTAGCGCCCAAGTTTTTGGACAAATTACGCTTACACAGGCTGATTTTGCGACAACAAATGATACGGTTAGAATGAGTTCCGCTTCGGATCCGACTATTGATTTTGCAACTACAGGCCCATCGCAAAATTGGGATTTTTCAAATCTCATACCGACCATCCAAGGAATAAAACATTTTCAACCCGTATCCAATGCAGGGGCTTTTGTAAACTTCATATTCGGAACTTTTGCACCTCCAAAATATCAAGCAAGTTATTTTCTACCCTCAACAGATTTACCTTTGCAACAAATCACTTCTTTTTTGCCAATTGGCATACAAGATGTGTTTCAATTTACAAAGAGGACGGCTGATTCAATAACATCCGTTGGCATAGCAATGACTGTGTCATTTAATGGGTCTGCAACCACGATCCCCATTCAATCCGACACCATCGAAACGCCTTATGATTTTCCTTTAGCCTTTGGAAATACGCATTTTTCAAGAGGAGCAACAAGCGTGGATTTCAATCCCATTTACAATGCCAAATGGAATCAACACCGCACGAGGTTAACTACTGTGGACGGATATGGTTCCATAACAACACCATTTGGAACTTTTGAAGCGTTGCGCATCCGACATGACATCGATGAAATTGATTCCTTGTATACCGAACTGCCATTTATAGGTGGTGCTTGGATTCCGCTTGATATCCCTGTATCCCATCAATATGAATGGTGGACAAATGGTGAAAAGGAACCTTTGTTGAGAATCAATACCACCGAAATTTTTGGAAATGAAACCGTAACTGCTATTGAATATCGTGACATATACCGCCCAGAGGTAGCGAGCATT
>JBILIM010000024.1:0-10890 GCA_044349985.1 Crocinitomicaceae bacterium | reverse complement strand
AAAAGGAAACATCAATGTGTTCAGACTGAGAATATTTAACACTGTTATTAATGAATTCTTGCATAATTCTGAACAAATTGAATCGATCCACCTGATCAAAATCTTCCTCCAATACATCATCCTCAATAGAAAAATGTACTTTTTGCGTTTTGAGGTTGTTGACCCGATTGATCATGTGTCGGATTCCATGAAGAAAACCACTTTCCAATTCCGGAGGTAATAGCGAATAGGAAATCCCCCGTGCTTCATCGATTGTGCTTTTTATCAATTGCGCAAAATTTTCTTTTTGTTCTTTATTATCGGATTCGAATTCAAAAGATTCAAAGAGCAAATTCATTAAAACGAGATTTTGAGCCAATCCATCATGAATTTCTCGAGCAATTTTATGTTTTTCGTTTTCTTGTGCTACGTGAATCAATTTCATTTTTTCCTGCTGAAAACGCAACTCATCCGTTTTATCTATGATTTGACAGATATATAAATCACTTTCAGCATTCAATTTATTTGCAATCAATTCAACATGGATTTGATTCCCTTCAAATGTTACTTGACACAATTCCATACTGTTTCTGTGAAGCCCCATGTCAAAAACCAAATCGTCATCCTTTTTACACTTGAAATCGGCCAAACTCTTACCATAAAACGACCCCAACTGACCTTCATATAGCGAACTGAAGGCCTTGTTTGCCATTTGAATAGCAAAATTGGTCCCGCGAACCGTTAGCATAGGAATCGGACTGTTTTCAAATACCCCCCTGAACTTCCTTTCTGATTCCGAAAGCACCACCTGCTGTCGCATTCTTTCCAAACTGTAATGGATCGCTTTATTTAACAAACGGCCGTTCACATCACTCTTCAAAATATAATCTTGTGCACCATTTTGAACGATTTTCGCTGACAATTCTTCATCATCCGAACCCGAAAGGATAATAATCGCACAATTGGGGCATTTGTTCTTCACTCGCATGTAGGTATCTAATCCCATAGAATCAGGAAGATTCAAGTCAAGAAGAATCACATCCGGCAGGAAGAACGCAAGCATTTCTTCAAAATCATAAAGTGACATCACATGCTGAATATTTCCAGAATTGAAATCACTTCCTGAAGATGTCAATTGAAATTGAATCATTTGTGAGAACATGGGGTCGTCCTCAACCAAAATAATGCGTGTATCTCTGTAACTCATTAACGAACGGTGATTACGAATGAAATTGACTGTTAACCTTTACCTTCATTGGTTTCATTCTGGAAATAATCGGTCACAAATTACAAAAAAAGATCAAAACACAGGCAGTTTTGCCTCGCTAAAGTTTAGGATTAACTCCAAAAATAGTTTAATAAACCGGTTCCATGAGACTGGAAAAATCACAAAAAAAGTTGTACATTCGTTTAGAATTTTTTAATACTATAACTATGGCTGACGAAATAAAGGTAATGGTTGTTGACGACCACGCGCTCATCAGAGAAGCTTGGGTTGCCATTTTAAGTGCAGCACCTGGAATCGTCGTTGTTGCTAAAACAGACAATGCAGATGAGGCTTTTTTGTTTGCCAATAATTTACGCCCTGATATTGTTTTGATGGACATTAATTTGAAAGGCAGTAATGGTTTTGAAGCAGCAGAACGTATTTACAATAGTGTGCCAAAGGTTCGTATCATAGGATTGACCCTACATGATGAAATAAACTATGTTAAGCGTTTTCTTTCAGTAGGAGGTAAAGGTTATTTGACAAAAAACATTACCCGTGAAGAATTGGTAAATGCAGTTCACGCAGTATACAACGGAGAAACCTATATTGCAAATGAGATAAAGGATCGTTACTTTGCTTCTTTATTGCATGTAGAAAATGAAGACAATAAAAAAGAACTCACGTTAAAAGAAATTGAAGTTGTTAAATTGATCTCAACCGGATTGACTTCAAAAGAAATTGCAGATAAACTTTTTCTGTCCCCACGAACTGTTGAAACACACCGTCATAATATTCTTAAAAAATTAGGATTTTCTAATGCGGCTCAATTAACCAGCTGGGCTTCGGACAAGGGCTACGTTTAATTGGTTTAGAATTCTAAAATCAATAGGGTTCCTTCTCCAATTTTACTTGTAAGTTCTATTTCAGCATCAGCTAATTTGGCACGTTTGTACATGTTTTTGAGACCAAAACCACCCTTAACAGAATTTAAGTCAAAACCAACACCATCATCATGAACCATTATCAAGGTTCTTTGATTACGCATACTTATCTCGCAATGAACATTTGAACATGCTGAATATTTTTGGGCATTGGTAACAAATTCTTGAACGATTCTAAAGACATTATACGAACGCTCATGCGAAATTTGCTTTAATGGTGCCTTTTTCGCAGTAAAGTGATAGGTAATTGCTGAAGAATGCTCATTTGATTTACCAAAGAACACATCTAACGCATACAAAAGCCCTTTGTCTAAATCAGGCGGTGCCAGGTTATAGCACATCGATTTCATGAGCATAATGCTGTCAACAGTCAACTTCTTGCAGGTTTCTGTGACAGACTGATCTGCTTCACTTGTGAGTGCGGAAAGGTATAAGTTTAACGCAACGAGATTTTGACCTAGACCATCATGCAATTCCATAGACATGCGATGCCTTTCATCATCAAGCGTTTCATGAACCAATTTCTCGCGTTCGAGTGCTGCTATTTTTTTATCATGTATGTCCTCAAGATAGGCTAACCAAAAATTCTTCTCTGTTTTTTCTGAGAACTTACTTGAAATCAGCTGATACCAATGCTCTTCACCTTCATTATTTACAATTCGAAACTCTGTCAATAACGATGGTTTCTTTTTTAAGCTTTGGATTTTGGACAACAGCTCAGGACGATCATCATCGTGAATAAAGTTCAAGAAATAATTTTCCTCACCAATCACACGCTCCATGTCCATAAAAGGAAAAAGCATAGCAAAGTTGTCACTCACAAAACGTAAAGAGACCTTTTTGTTTGCCATTAAATCGAAGCCGAAATAACCGATTGGCATTGCTGGAAAATAGCGAAACAGATTTGCTGCAGAAACAGTATAAAGTTCGTCGAGCAAGATTTTAATTACAAACCCATCATTGGAAATTGGATTCAAATACAATTTCTCTATTCGGGTCAGCGTAAACCCTTCATGTAGTATTATTCCAGTGCGATTGATCAAATTTTCGTAGAAATTGATTAAAGCATTTCTACCTAGAATTTTTTTGACAAAATCTATAACGAGTGTCCCTTTATCTGCCTCAAAATCTTTGTCAATATTTAAATTGACCGCAGTGTTGTTCAAGTACATAATCTTGAACTCGGAATCTACAATAATTATTGCACTTTTTAAATCACCAAAAAAGGAGTCCAACTCCTGATTGGATCCGGTTAGCACAGAGCCCTTAACAAGACGTTGCAAACGAAAGATATCTTCTGCCGTCTCATCTATTTTAAACATCGTTTGTTGTTTGCTCATAAACTGTTACCTATTAATTGAATCCAATTCTGTTAAGACCCAATAAATCAAACAATTGCCAATACAGGACAAACAATATTAAAAATAAAAATAACTGAAGTAGAGGACAAATAAATAAAATGACTACAACGAATTGTTGAAAACTTTGGTGGTTTCATTGAAAAGACAAAATCTTCTTTAGCCTCTTTCTCTGGTTACAAAAACGCGATTAAGATCCACTTGTTCTTCAACGACTTTGAAAAAGTTCTCCCGATCTGACACAGGAATGCAGTCTAAGGGAATCGAAAGTTGAAGTTTTTTAATGTAGTCAAAATAAATGGTATCCTGATGAATACTTATTTTACGCAAGCCTTGAAAATAGACCAGGGCAACGTCACGATCTCCAGAAACTATTGCTTTTGCAGTAACACCAATTCTGAAACGGTTTTTATTACTACCGATTAACGTAAAAACAAAACCATCAAGTGCACCTATGAGAAATGCTAAAGCAGGAATCCATGCTTCATGACTCACCCAATATAAGCCATATGCCAAAGTACAAAATACAAAAACCTCCATGTATGTATATACCTGTACCCGTTTTTTTCTTTCCGCACTGACAGATACATTCCACTTAAATTTACTGAGTTGATTCACGATGCGCATCCCCATCCATCGTCTCATGCTCCTTCTGAGATTGATAAGAAAAAGGACGATGCCAAAACCGAGGAAAACCTCATCACGAATTTCAAGTTGTGCACCAGAAGTCCCAAAAGATTCTAAAGGCAAATCAAACCCAACAATGATGGTAAAGGCCATTGTTGGAATGAAAATAAAAAATAGCGTAGCATTAATGAATTTATTCATTCGGAATCATCTTCAATTTTTTAATCAACGCTTCTATTTTGGATTTGTTTACGTTAATTTTTCCTTCAACGTCTTTCCTTAAGGCATCGGCAGATTTAGAGCGGGATAAAAAGCCTAAATTATTTTCATACTGCAAAACTTGTTGTTTCAAAACATCAATTTCCTTTCTAATGGAAGCTTTTTCTCTAGCAAAGGCTTTACCTGCATCTGGACTAGCAGCCAACGTTTCAATTTTTGCCTGAAAAAACACCTTTTCCTTTTCTTCACCCTCAAGTTTCAATTGCCCGTAATGCTTGTCTATGGCACTCTTAAATGCATTGTAGATGTTATCTTTTGCTTTCAATGGAACGCGTCCTATTTGATTAAAAGCAGCAGAAAATTCGCGTAAATCTTGTAAAGCTTGTTTCTTATCCGCGTTCAAGGCATACTTCTCAATGTTTTGAATAAGTACCTCTTTTGCCGTTAAATTGTCCTCGAGGAGTTTATCTTGAACCTCAAAATGCTTCTGCTTAGCATTGAAAAAGGCATCACATACCGAGCGGAATTCTTGCCATAATTTTTGTTCGGTTTTTTGCCCCGTATTTCCCGAATTTTTCCACTGTTTTTGGAGCTGAATCAATTTTTCAGATGCCAATTTCCAATCCGTGGAATCTTTATATTGTGATGCTTCAGCAATAATTCGTTTTTTCTCCTGAACAAGGGTCTTGTTCTTTTCTTGTAAAATAGTGTAAAAATCACGTTTCTTTTGAAAGAACGTATCACAATGTGCACGAAAAACGCCCCAAAGTTCTTCATTTTCTTTTCGCGGACCAAAACCAATGGTCTTCCAGCGCTCTTGAAATTCGAGTAGCTTGGCAGTTAAAGCGTCCCACGTCTTAACCGTTTGATTGGCTTCAATTGCGCTAACAAATGCTTCTGTTTCTATGACCAACTCTTGTTTTAATTTGAGCTGTTCCGCTAAAAGTTGTTTTCTATCCTCGTAAAATAAATTGATGCGAGCATAAACTGCTTTGACCTGAGTCCAATAGGATTCTTTAATCGCTTCCCATTCATCATTTTGTACCGGACCTATTTCTTCCCAGTCGTTCTGTAATTGCTTTAATTGCTGTTCAATGTCTTTTATTACGGTCATTTTAAGCAATTCCCCTATCTGGTCAACTATAGCTCTTTTTAACTGCGTGTTACGCTTAAGGTCGTGTTCCTTAAGTTCGCGATAAATTTTAATGTTGTAAAAGAAATCTTCAAGGGCTCGGGAATAATCTTGTTGAACGTTATCCCTTGATTCTCTTGGAATATCGCCAATATTTTTCCAATTTTCATGAATTTCTTTATAGGCAGCTATGGCAGTGCCAATGTTCTCTTCATTCGCGATAATCTCTTTTAACTTTGAAATTAAAGCCTTTTTTTTCCGTAAATTATCGTTTTCAAAAGCGTCTTTCGCAGAAGCTTGTTCCTTACGTCTGTCTCGATAAATGAGGTAAATTTCATAAAAAGCATCTTTAATCGACTTAATATCAATAGATTCAAAGGCTTCGCCATTGATTTCGGCCTCCATTGCGGCAACTTGATTTGCCCGTTCCAATTCAAGAAGCAAATTGTCAAACCGCGATTTTAAGTCACTTACCTCTCTACTAACAGCTAAAGCATCTTCGTTAACCGCAAGTGTTTTTAATTCATCAATTAAAGCAAATGGTTCCATCATTTTATCAATACAAGGTTATACTATTCTTTCAACCGCACTGAAATCAGTAAGTGCAACAAATAGTTCAATTCTTTTTTCAACATCCAGTTTCGAGATTTCTGTCAACCTTTCTGTTCCAAATTTCTCAACGCAAAAAGAGGCCAATGCAGAACCTGCTATTATCGCGCGCTTCATATTGTCGAAAGAAATATCGTCGGTTGCTGCAAGATAGCCTATGAAACCTCCAGCAAATGTATCACCAGCTCCAGTTGGGTCGAAAACTTCTTCCAAAGGAAGGGCTGGAGCAAAAAACACCTTATCGTTATAAAACAGTAATGCACCGTGCTCACCCTTCTTGATGATTAAATATTTAGGTCCCATTTCACGAATAATTCTACTTGCTTTCACTAAAGAATATTCTTGAGACAATTGACGTGCCTCCTCATCGTTTATGATAAGTACATCAACCAGAGCAAGCGTTTCCTTCAAATCGTCCATTGCGATATCCATCCAAAAATTCATGGTGTCCATTGCTATTAACTTCGGACGCTTTTCCAAACGTTCAATAACTAATTTTTGAACTTGAGGACTTAAATTTCCTAACATTAAGTATTTGGTTTCCTGATATTCAGCAGGAACAATTGGATCGAAAGTTCCAAGAACATTAAGCTCCGTAACCAAGGTGTCTCTAGAATTCATGTCATTGTGATACTTTCCCGACCAAAAAAAAGTTTTCTCTTCTTTTTTAACCTGTAATCCTTTAGTATCAACACCTTTAGATTCGAGTAATTGAATCATTTCCTGAGGAAAATCACCACCCACCACGGAAACAATTTGTTGAGTTGCACAATAAAAGGAAGAGGACAAAGCGATATACGTTCCGGCTCCTCCGATAATTTTATCTGTTTTTCCAAATGGTGTCTCAATGGCATCAAAAGCGACACTACCTACTGTTAAAAGACTCATAATTTTGATTTTTCGATGGCAAAGATAGAATAAACTAATAGAATAACAGGTCATGGGTTCAATTAAGTCTGAAGTCTGAATGATTATTCTCAAAGCACTTGATTTTCGCTGTTTTTCAGGACCTGAAATGTAACATTTGGCAGTTGATAAGTTTAAATATTATGGCTAAAGAAAAAGCCTTTCCGCAATAATTTTGTTTTTGATGAAAAGGCGCTTAATCAAAATTGGTATATGGTTTTTCGGAACCCTTTTAAGTCTAATGCTTATCATCACACTTCTTCTGTTTATTTTCAAAGATGAAATTTGTGGGTATGCCGTCAAAGAATTAAATAAATACTTGAAGACACCCGTCAATGTTGCAGAGGTTGACCTGACCTTTTGGCGAACTTTTCCAAATTTGTCCATAGACTTTAATCACGTATTTGTAAAAGATGCCTTACCAAATGCTACCAATAGCGACACTTTACTTTACACCGATCAAATACGATTAAAATTCAACCCTTTAGACATTTGGAATGAAGATTACAAGGTTCAATCAGTAGAAGTTAAACCAGGTACGCTTAAGTTTAAAGTGAACGAAAAAGGGGAAGTAAATTACGATATTCTCAAAGAAACATCGGATACAAGTTCATCGAATTTGTCTTTCAAATTGCAAAACGTTTATTTCGAAAATGTTCGGCTTTCCTATGAAAATGATGCGACCCAACAATACTACCAAACCAGACTGAATACGTTGGAATTCAATGGTGACTTTTCAAAAGAAACCACAACCATTGCCGCAAGTAGTGATTTGCAGATTGAAGACATAACAAGTGGTATGGTAAATTTAATCTCCAACAAACCAGCAAGCTTGAATCTGAATCTCAACCTTAACTCAAAATCGGGAACCGTTCAAATTCCAACAGCAACTATTCTTATCAGTAATCTTCCATTTCAATTGAAAGGCTTGGTTGATACAAGTCAAATGAATTTCGAACTTCACTCAAAGGACATTCAATTGACGGATTTAGCCAACAATTTCTCATTTAAGGAAATGGATAACATCAACCAATTCAAAGGTTCGGGTAAAGTGTTTTTTGATTTGTTCATTGATGGTAAACTCAGTCATCAAGAGCCAACACAAGTTGAATGCAAATTTGGTGTTGAACAAGGTATTTTGACAGAACCCCAAAAAAATGTAACCCTAAAGAACATCAATTGCAAAGGCAAGTACTCTAATAAGGAAGGGACGGAAAAAGAATTCTTGGAACTTACAGATGTCAAATTCACCAGTGTGGGTGGCCCCTTTCAAGGCAACTTAGAGGTTACTGAATTTCAAAGCCCTGTAATTAAAGGACAAGCCAAGGGGCATCTCAACCTTGAGATTCTGCATGCGCTGTTTCACATTCCAATGGTTGAACGTTTATCTGGTGCTGCACGAATAAATAGTGATTTTCAAGCTAAAGTAAGCTATCTATCGGACCAAAGCAGTAAACTAGACATTAATAAGTGTGAAGGTGACGTTGAATTGCAAAAGGTTAATTTAAAATTAGATGCGGATAAACGAACGTTTTCGGATATGTCGGGAATGGTCTATTTACGGGGGGATGAAGCCGGAATTACCGACGGAAAATTAAAGCTAGGCAAGAGCGATTTGGCCATCAATGGGATTTTTAAGAATATTTTTCAATACTTCAGTGGTAATGGCAATCTGAATGCGGATATTGATTTAAATAGCTTGAACATAGATGTTGAAGATCTGGGCACCTCCTCAAAGCAAGATAAAGTTGAAGACGGAAGACAATACGTTTTGCCAAATGATATTGAAGGTAATTTAAATTTAAAAGTTGGAAATTTGAGTTATGGTCAACATGGGTACAATCAAATTTCGGGAAAACTAAATGTAAAAGGAAGAAAACTAACTTTTGAAAATCTGAATCTAATAAATGCAGAAACAAAAGTTAATGGATCACTCATAATTTCAGAAAATACTCCGGAGATTTTCAATATTTCGACATATCTCACATCCGACAATATTAAATTCAAACAGCTCTTCAAGGAATGGAATAGCTTCCAACAAGATGTCATTACCTCAGAAAATATTTCTGGAACTGCCGCTGCAAATCTTACTTTCGAAGCACCATTTGATTACCGCAAAGGAATTGTTTCGAGCATGATCAAAGCAAAAGTATACATGAAAATAAAAGATGGGCGCTTAAAAAATGTGGAAGCATTTAAATCCATTACAAATAGTTTAAGGTCATCAACATCGGTAAAAGCGATTATTGGTCAGGACAAAATCGGTGTTTTCGAAAAAAAACTACTTGATCTCAAATTTGAAACACTTGAGAACACCTTCACCATCCAAAATGGAAAATTAGAAATTCCAGCCATGTTGGTGCAATCCTCAGCAATGGATATGACCATTTCTGGAACACACAGTTTTGCAAATATCGTAGACTATAAGTTTGGTTTTAATCTCAGAGACATCACAAAACAGGAAAAAAATGAATACGGTACCATAATAGATGATGGTTCGGGTATTAAAATGTTCATGCACATGTATGGAAACATAGATAATCCAACAATTGTTTGGGATAAACAATCTAAAAAAGAACAGTTAAAACAGGATATTGAAAACGAAAAAGCAACACTAAAATCCATTTTAAAATCGGAATTAGGATTGTTTCAAAAAGATTCAACGGTACAGGTATATAAGGAAAACAAGCAGCAAAAGGAAATAATAAGCATCGATTTTGATGGCGATGAACCAGAAAAAATCCAAAATCAAGAACCCCAAAAGGATAAGAAAAATAAGAAATTACAGAAATGGAAAATCGAAGCAGAAAGCGAGAAAAAAGAGGAAATCAAATTTGATTGATACTTACCTTCTCAATTCATTGGTACACCATTGCCATTTAAAAAGTGACCTTCTCCATGTGATTTCTTGGTAACGCCTAATTCGAACCGATACTTCCTCATGGTAAATTGGAAAGCTGAATTGAAAAGCAAATGTATGTTGAAAGGATCAAAAGTTTCTAAAAGTTAAAGACAAAATGAACAAGTATACCAACGCACTCATTAATTCCTCTTCACCTTATCTTCTTCAACATGCACACAATCCGGTTAATTGGGAGGAGTGGAACGAGGAAATTACAGCAAGGGCAAAACGTGAAAACAAATTAATCTTGGTTAGTATTGGCTACGCTGCTTGTCATTGGTGTCATGTAATGGAACACGAATGTTTCGAGGATGAGGAGGTTGCCGAACTCATGAACAAGCACTTCATTTGTGTTAAAGTAGATCGCGAAGAAAGACCGGATATTGATCAAATATACATGACCGCCGTTCAGCTTATGACCCAGAGAGGTGGATGGCCGCTGAATTGTATTACGTTGCCAAATGGAAATCCTATCTATGGAGGAACGTATTTTCCTAAGGCGCAATGGATGCACATTCTTAAGTCTCTCGTACATACTTTTGAAAACAACATACAAGAAACCATTGCATACAGTGAAAAATTATTGGAAGGAATTCAGCAAAGCGAATTGATTTCAATCAAAGAAACTCCAAAGAAAATAAATAGTGAATTTATTCATGAATTGGTGCTGCGTTGGTCGAGAAATTTTGATTCCGTAGAAGGTGGCGAAACACGAGCACCCAAATTCCCCATGCCCTCAAATTATGATTTCTTACTTCACTATGCTTGGGCATTTGAAGATCATAAAACGAGCAAGCACCTGGAACTTACCCTAGACAAAATGGCTATGGGTGGTATTTATGATCAAATCGGCGGTGGATTTTCAAGATATGCTGTTGATATGCTCTGGAAAGTTCCGCATTTTGAAAAGATGCTATATGACAACGGACAACTTCTCTCCCTTTATGCTCAAGCTTACAAAGTCTATCAAAAACCGATTTATAAAAGAACCGTATACGGAATCGTAG
>JBILIM010000383.1:0-2514 GCA_044349985.1 Crocinitomicaceae bacterium | reverse complement strand
TCATCGTATTTTGAACTTACATTTTCCACAATTTGGGGTTCGAAGGGTACGGTCGATTCAAGTACTGTTTTCTGTTCGGTCATTTCAGCTAAAACAGCCGTGACATCTTTTAATTTTTTATCGTAATCCTCAGGATATTTCGAAACATCATCCGATTTGAATGCCGTAAATGCGTTGAACCATTTCGAGGCTTCTTCATCATTCATTCTTCCGTAATAAATAACGCCTAAACAATAGCTGCAATTTGCGTGATAATCCTCACATAAATTCAACGTTTCAAGAAATAAACCCTCAGCAGTTTCGAAACATTTTTCAGCCATCGTTGTGTTGGTCTGTGTTTCATAATAACGATTACCTAGTTTATACAAAAACATTGCGTATTCGTAAGTAACCTTTGCATTATCCGGGGCTTCTGAAAGCGCTGATTTGTAGAGTTCTATCGCTTCTTTATCAACTGAAGTCTCGGATGCTTTTTGAAGGATTTTAAGTACCTTTTTAGACGGGTCTATACAAGATACTTCAATATCTTCTTGAGCGTGTAAACCACAAAAAATCAAGGAAAAAACTAACGCATAAAATTGTTTCATAACATTCGAACGTAAATCGACTGTATATATCGGAATTCAGCAATAAAGGTTACATATTCGAGAGAATTATAAAGGATAAATTCAGCGATTACATATCTCAATTCGGCACTAACGATAGTATTTAAATCTAAAATGGCTATTTTTGAACGTCTCAGCTATAAAACATGAAAAAATTAACTATTGTCATTACGCTTTTTTTACTATCATTTTTTTCTTTTTCACAGAAAAAATCTAAAGAGGAAAAACCTCAACCTTTGTTTGATGCATCAACAGTATCAGGTTTATCCTTCAGATCAGTTGGTCCAGCTTTAACTTCTGGAAGGGTTGCTGATTTTGCTATACACCCTACAAACAAAGATAAATGGTATGTTGCCGCAGCATCAGGAGGTGTCTGGCTCACAACAAATCATGGCGCATCTTTTTCTCCAATTTTTGATAGTTATGGATCCTTTTCTACTTCATGTGTTGAAATCGCATCCAGTAATCCCAATACTGTATGGGTGGGTACCGGTGAAAACAACAACCAAAGATCTGCCGCATACGGAGACGGCGTTTACAAATCCGTAGATGGCGGTTCTACGTTTACCAATATGGGGCTAACCAAATCAGAACACATTGGTAATATTATCATACATCCAACAGACGAAAACACCGTTTGGGTTTCTGCATATGGACCGCTTTGGAGTTCAGGAGGAGAACGAGGAGTATATAAAACTACCGACGGTGGTAAAACTTGGACACGAACCCTGTTTGTTTCAGAAGAAACAGGTATTTCAGAAATCGCGATAGATCCTGAAAACCCACAGATTCTTTATGCTGCAGCGCACCAAAGAAGAAGGCATGAATGGACATATATTGGCGGTGGACCCGAATCGACACTCTATAAATCAGAAGATGGCGGAAACACATGGAGAGAAATTATAAACGGTCTACCTAAAGGTGAAATGGGAAGAATTGGAATTGCTGTTTCTCCTGTTGACCCAAATGTTATTTATGCTATTGTGGAAGGAAAATATGAGAAAGGTGGTTTTTTCAGATCAACGAACAAAGGGGAATCATGGAACAAAATGTCGGGCTTCAATACGAGCGGAAATTATTATCAAGAGATCATATGTGATCCAAAAGACAAAGACAAAGTATTTGCAATGGATACTTATATGCACCATACTGAAGATGGTGGTGCTACATTTAAGGCAACAGGAGAGCATCAAAAGCATGTTGATAACCATGCGCTTTGGATTGACCCTGATAATACGGAACACTGGATTGCAGGATGTGATGGTGGGATATACGAAACCTATAACTCAGCAACCCAATGGTCTTATTATTCGAACTTGTCTATCACTCAGTTTTATAAAGTAGTGACCGATAATGCAACACCATTCTACAATATTTATGGTGGAACACAAGACAACAATTCAATGGGAGGTCCATCTACCACAAATAATGTTGCGGGTATACTAAATACAGATTGGTACATCACTAATGGAGGGGATGGATTTGAATCCGCAACCGATCCCTTGGACCCAAATATTGCCTATGCTCAAGCGCAATACGGTTGGCTTGTTCGATACAATAAAAAAACGGGTGAAAAATTCTTCATTCAACCACAACCAGGTAAAGGAGAAGATGCGTACCGATGGAATTGGGATGCTCCCCTTATTGTTTCAAGCCATGATCACAAAACCTTATATTTTGCATCTAATAAACTATTCAAATCAACTAATCAAGGGGACGATTGGCAAACCATTTCTCCCGATTTAAGCCGACAAATTGACCGAAATAAATTAGAGGTAATGGGCCAAGTATGGTCAATTGATGCGGTTATGAAAAATGCATCCACAACCATTTATGGAAATGTCGTTGCTTTGGATGAATCTCCAAAGAAAAAAGGTCTACTTTATGTTGGAACCGATGATGGTTTAGT
>JBILIM010000330.1:0-2901 GCA_044349985.1 Crocinitomicaceae bacterium | reverse complement strand
CGGTTAATCATGCGCAACGTATGGAAATGCTTGGCGATCCCGGAAAAGTTACCATAACAGGAAGTACGTTCAAGTTTATTGAACCCTATTTTGAATGCACTTTTAAAGGGAAAGCACAAACAAAAAGTCGTGGCGTGCTGGACATGTATACTGTTGAAAGAATCAAACCGGAGCTTTCTGTTAATGGCGAGGGAATCTATCCAAACGAAAGATTTCATCAAATCGTGAACCTGCACCATTACAGTTCAATAAACTACTACAAAGCCGAAAGACATATTGTGAAGGTGCTTGAAAAAGGCCTTTCTCCACAATTACATTATCACTGTATAGCACACACAAAAGATGTTGTAAGAGCTGTAGAACGTATAGCTTTATTGGAAGGTGTTACGGATGAAGGTTTGTTTTTATTGAAGTCGGCAGCAACGTATCATGACGCTGGTTTTGTTGAACAATACGATAGAAACGAACCTATTGGAGCAAGATTGGCAGAAGAAATTTTACCGAAATACGGCTATACCGACCAACATATAGCTACCATTAAAGAATTGATTTTCGTTACCCAAATACCACATCAGCCTAAAAATAAATTGGAGGAAATTATGTGCGATGCAGATTTGGATTATTTAGGGAGGGACGATTTTCATGAAATCGCGGATCGATTACGAAGGGAATTGCGCGAGCACGGTAAAATCGATAGCGACAGAAAATGGGACGAAATACAGGTCCAATTTTTAACAGCTCATCACTATTTTACGGAGACATCCAAGAAAACGAGACAAGCTAAAAAAGCAAAAAATCTAGAAGAAGTTCGCGAGCGTTTGGCTAAAAATCAATATGCAGATTAACTGAATAAAACACTCGAACCGTAAGTGTTTAAGTCAATTGGATTTACAACCAACGCTGGAATTTTTGCATCGTTTGTTATGATATATTGTTCATAGTTCGTTGTCATGGAACTGAAAATGCTGTTTTTATGCAAATTCATGATGGCAATTAAATCGGCATCCATTCCGATAGCAAGTTTAACCACCTCTTTATCGAAACCACTGCTTGGAGCAACCGTTGTTGTGACTTCGATATTGCGATCACTAAAAAACTTATTTGCAAATGAAATATTCGCTTGAACCTGATGTTTCAAAAACTCATCGGATTCATCAGGAGTAACGACATGCACACGTGAATTAAAATACGTAGCGATGTTTGCTACCACTGCGAGTTTTTGCTTGGTTTCTTTATGTAAATCCATTGGAACAACAATATCATCGTATCCAGAGGCTTTTATTCCTTTCTCTTGAACGATAATGAAAGGTACACTGGAACTTGTAATCACTTTCAACGCGTGACTGCCCGTAACATGTTGCCAGCCATGAGCACCGTGTGTTCCCATAAATATTAATTCTGCGTGGTGTTCTGCAGCAAATTCACCAATATCTTCAAAAATGCTTCCTACGCGAACATGTGGTATTATGGAAACTTCTGAAGCAGCGTATTTTGCTATAACTTTTTCCAATGCTATTTCAGCCTCAACAATATGTTTTTCTTTTCCCACAACATGAAGTAAGTGAATTTCAGCGGCTAAAGGTAGGGCAGTAGCAATCGCGTGTTCTAAGGCAATATCCGCAACCGGTGTGAAATCGTGGGGAACAATAAAATTTTTCTTTTTCATAAATGAGAGGCTTGCAGCGTTTTAGTAAGTTTTGCAAAGGTAGAAATATTAAAACAAAACTATTTTTTGAATTTATAATTTTCGTTAAACGGAATAGGTCTTTCAGTAGATAGCAATAAGGACACTATGCGGTGCGTGTTTTCAAAAGAGAATTTATGAAAATAACCGCGATGATTATTACCGAACCCACATAAAACGAATTGTTCAGAACGGCATCTTCATTGAGAATAACGACAGCTAAAAGTATCGTATAAACCGGTTCTAAATTAATGGTTAATGCCGTTGTAAAAGCGCCTAGTCGTTTAACGACTTCAAGAGACAGTATAAAAGCGAGTGAGGTACAAACCAAACCCAGGAACAGCAATAAAAGAAAATCGGTTCCGGTCATGACAAAAATAGAGGAATCCAAATCGCCACTGAAAAGCAACCAAACCGTTACAAATAAAAATCCTGCCCCTAACTCATAAACGGTGAGTTGGTAAGATGAGGTTTCTTGAACCAATTTGGAGTTAAGAATGGAGAATAGCGCAGCAAAAAAAGCGGAGAAAAGACCATAAATTAAAGCATCGTAATCGTTCAACGAAAAATCATCGGAGGCATAATAGATACCGTATATAACAATTAGTCCAAGTAAAAATTCGGTAACAGAAAACTTCTTTTTAAACAATAAAGGTTCGAGCCACGTAACGTGCAAGGTGGTTGTTGATAAGCACAAGATGCCCAGAGAAGCGGTAGAGAGCTCAATGGATTTGTAGAAGGTCATCCAATGCAGCGCAACGATTAATCCTACACCAGCAGCTTTTAAAGATGCTTTGCGCGTGGGTAACGTAATATTTCTCTTCGTAAACAGCAGGAACACCACCACGCCGGCAACAGCAATCCAGGTGCGGTGCCAAACAATGTGGTATGCATCGATATGAATAAGTTTACCCAGAATACCCGTAAACCCCCAAACAAAAACAATGATGTGTAATAAAAGGTGGTACTGGTATTTGTTAAACATTAGTTATGGAGCGCGAAATTAATTGTACTTCTTAATGACCTTCGCTCGTTTTTCGTCAAGCTTCGTTTGTTTTTCATCAAGAGCGGTATATTTTTCGTCCAATTTTTTCTGCGTTTCTGCCAGTTTTTCCAGGTTTTTACCCTTTTCTACCTTTTTGTCTAACTTTTTCTGTTCTTTATCCAGCTTGTCGTATGCCGCATCAAGTTGTTCTTGTTCTTCATCTAGTTTGGCG
>JBILIM010000329.1:0-2904 GCA_044349985.1 Crocinitomicaceae bacterium | reverse complement strand
AACGGAGTTAAAAGCTATCCTTTCATTTAATGGCCAAAGAAATGAAGTTCCGTAGGTTGTGAACATATCGAGTATTGGGTGTGTTAAAATTCCTAGGAAAAAAAGTAAAATCCACGATTTCAGTTTGATTTTTCTTTTGCTTATGCGATGAATTAGAATACCTATTAAAGGGCCTGAAATACAAGCAAATAAAAGAGAATGTGAAAATCCTCTGTGAAATAATGAAGCATCAATTGGATTGAAAAGCCCCATGAAAAGTACATCTAAATCTGGTATGGTGCCAGCAACGGCTCCCCAAAACGCAGCTTTGTTGCCAATTTCCTTTCCTGCAACGGCTTCGCCAACCGCAGCTCCAAGTACAATTTGGGTAATAGAATCCATAGATGTTTAAACTTTGTTTTGTAAAATTGGTTTAAATTTTTTAATTTGAGGAATCTAATAAACTACCTTAAATGTTGCAATTATCCTCAATTAAAAGTTGGGCGGAAGATGATCGCCCACGAGAAAAATATATACTCAAAGGGAGAAGTTCATTATCCGATGCAGAGATTTTGGCAATTCTAATAGGTTCAGGATCCAAGAGAATGTCTGCAGTTGAATTGGCACAACAATTATTGGCTTCATCAAATAACAATTTAGCGGATGTATTTCGTCTAACTTTACATGATTTATTAAAGTTTAATGGTATTGGCGAAGCAAAGGCCATTACGTTGCTGGCGGCATTTGAGCTTTCGCGTAGAAGGGAAAAGCAGGTTGGAAGTGCTAAAGTTCGTTTAACCTCGTCATCAGAAGTGTACCGATACATGCAACATCATTTTCAATCGCTTCATCATGAAGAGTTTCATATTATTTTATTAAATCGTGCAAATGACGTTATTGGTTCTAAACAAGTATCCATTGGAGGGTTTTCAGGAACCGTTGCAGATGGTAAGGTCATATTTAAAATGGCTATTGAAATTGGTGCTCAAGCCATAATTTTGGCGCACAATCATCCGAGTGGTCAATTGAAACCAAGTGATGCTGACAAATCCTTGACAAAAAAGCTATCGGAATTTGGTAAATACATTGATTTACCCATTTTGGATCACCTGATTTTCACAGATAATGGCTATTTTAGCTTTTCCGATCATGGAATAATTTTGTAAGAGAATGACAAGAAAAAGGATTTTGACGGTAATAGGAGCGAGGCCACAAATTATAAAATCTGCCGCGCTCAGCAGATGTGTTCAAACCGTTTTCAATGATCAACTGGACGAGATACTCGTGCATACTGGGCAACATTACGACAAAGAAATGTCAGATTTGTTTTTCAATGAGTTGGAATTGCAACACCCTGCATATAATTTAGGTGTTGGAGGTGTTTCTGATGTTCAACAGTTATCCAGGATGTTGTCTGCTTTGGTCGATGTTATCGAAAAGGAAAATCCAGATTGCATTCTTGTATATGGAGATACGAATTCAACTTTAGCGGGTGCATTAATCGCATCAAAATTTTCACTCCCATTAGTTCATATTGAGGCTGGATTGAGAAGCTTTGATAAATCTATGCCAGAGGAGGTTAACCGCGTTTTAACAGACCATTTGTCAACTTTATTGTTTTGTCCAACCCAGTCCGCAATTGATAATTTAAAAAAGGAAGGATTGGTAAGTGCTGATCAGAAAAAGGCATCTGCAAATCACCCGAAGATTTTTCATTGCGGTGACATCATGTTGGATAATTCGTTGTTTTATTCTAAAGTTTCTGACACAAAATCGGAAATATTGCAAAATCTCAATGTTCAAAAGGATGCCTATATTTTGGCAACGATACATAGAAAAGAAAACGTTGATAAATCTGAAAAATTGACAGAAATTCTTAATGGATTTTTAAGTTTGGCAAAGCATCAATCGTATCCTATCGTTTGGCCTTTGCATCCAAGAACCAAAAAAGCAATTGAAGAAACCGTAGATTCAGAAATTGTCAATGATATCATGCATAATGAGAAAATTAAAATAACCCAACCCATTGGTTTTCTAGACATGATTGCTCTTGAGCAAAACACGCGTTTGATTCTAACGGATAGTGGAGGGCTTCAAAAAGAAGCATTTTTCTTTAAAAAACCCTGCTTGGTTCTTCGTGATAATACGGAATGGATAGAATTGGTTCAAAATGGAAATGCGCTTTTATGTGAAATTAATGCCGATCAAATACTTTCAAAGGCTCAGTTTTTAATCGATAATAAAAACTATACCTTTCCAACTTTTTATGGAGATGGAAATGCTGCGCGATTCATTTGTGAGAAGATTTTAGAAGAATTATAGAGGTGCTGGTTTACGTTGATAGCATCACAGACCGATTGAGGTATACTTTTGACTTTATTTTTGAAGCTCAAGAAATACCATTTGAAATCACTGATAATTACGGTAGATTTATTTCTGAGCAGGGGGTAAAATTTAATTATTCAAAGATAGATAATGCGGATGTGCCAAGTGTAGTACCTTCCGACCTGCTTTTTGAAACAGGTATTCGTAATTACAATCTGGATATAAGGGTATTCGAAAATGAGTTTTGCTTGACTTTTGATGGTGTCTTGGATCCTGTTGCTTCTATTTTTTTTGTTTTAAGTCGATACGAAGAATATTTGACGATTGAAAAAGATCAGCACAATCGTTTTTCATCTGATTTAAGTATCAACAGAAAATACGGATGGTTAGATAAGCTCATTTGTGAAAGATGGGCAAAGGACCTATTGTGTTATTTCTACATCAGTAATAAAAAAGATTTTGTTTATTCTCCCAGAGCAGTCACGACTATACCAACTTTTGATATTGATAATGCTTTTGCATACAAATATAAACCCATCTTGAGGCGTTTTTTGTCTTTTTCAAAAGATGCCATTCATCTCGATTTTTCCAGAATTCAAC
>JBILIM010000327.1:0-2937 GCA_044349985.1 Crocinitomicaceae bacterium | reverse complement strand
AGTCCTATTGACCTACTCACTGTCGTTAATAAATTAAAAGAAAACGGTGAATTAGAGGCTGCAGGAGGGGTTACTTACATTTCACAATTAACCAGCCGAATTGCTTCAACTGCGCATATCGAATTTCATGCTCGGGTAATTGCAGAGAAACACATCAAAAGGGAATTGATTCGAATGAGTAGTGAGGTCATAAGAGACGCTTATGATGACACCAACGACGTTTTCGACGTTCTGAATATGGCTGAAGGCGAATTATTTAACATCGCTGAAAACAATATGGGTAAGCATGTTGATGCCATGCCGAATGTTGTCCGAAAAGCCATTGAAGAGATTGAAAAAGCCTCACAAAATTCAGATGGAATTTCAGGAATCCCCACAGGTTTTTTTGAATTGGACAAACTTACTTCAGGTTGGCAAAGATCAGATATGATTGTGATTGCTGCGCGTCCTGCCATGGGAAAAACAGCATTCGTTTTATCAATGGCGAGAAATACTGCGGTAGATCACAATATGGGTGTTGCCCTTTTTTCCTTAGAGATGTCTTCCGTTCAGTTGGTAAAGCGTCTCATTTCTAGTGAAGCTAGAATAAGTGCGGAAAAATTGAGAAAAGGTGATTTAAGAGAACATGAATTTCAACAATTGCATTCTCGTATTACTAAATTAGCTACAGCTCCAATTTACATTGACGATACACCAGGTATTTCAGTTTTTGACTTAAGAGCAAAGTGCAGACGATTAAAAATGCAGCACAATATCGACCTTGTCATCATTGATTACCTTCAATTAATGCAGGCAGGTGGATCAAAAGGTTCGGGTAATCGGGAACAGGAAATCTCTACAATTTCCCGATCTATTAAAGAAATTGCGAAAGAATTAAATGTTCCGGTAATCGCTTTATCACAATTAAGTCGTTCTGTTGAACAAAGAGGCGGCGATAAAAGACCCGTGCTATCTGACCTCAGGGAGTCGGGAGCAATCGAACAAGATGCAGATATTGTTTCTTTCATTTACAGACCGGAATACTATGGCTTCCAAGTAGATGATGAGGGTAATTCAAACAGCGGAGTTGGTGAAATCATTGTTGCCAAACATCGAAATGGTGCACTTGACCGGGTTCGTTTGCGTTTTATTGCAGAATATGCACGGTTTGAAAATTTAGAATCCTATACTGAAAACCAAGACATTCCTTCTCATCGTAATTTTTCAGGCAGTTCTGATTTTGATCAAAATTCCCCTGCTAGCTACACGATTAAAAGTAGAATGAATGAAACGCTTGAGGAAGATTTAGATGATTTTAACACGAATATTCCTGATAGTACACCGTTTTAGCACTATTTTAGTATACTTTCTTTTTCAACATGTATAAATTCATTCTGGTTATATTCATTCTAATTAACTCATTCAAAGCAAATAGCACACAGCTATTGGTACCTATGGATGAAAATCAATCCGATCATCTCAAAGCCTATGGGATTGCATTTTGGTCTCTTGAAAATGGTGTAACGATTGAATGGCTGTTAAACTATCGTGGAGGCTCTTTTCTCATGCCTCACCTTGACGCTTTGGAAGAAGAGTTGATTATAAGAAATGTTAAATACGAAATACTTGCTGAAGGACAAGTAAACCAAATTAAAAATCAAATAGCCAATCCCGAGGTGAACATGGAAATTGTTCAACTCGAAAAAGCGCCAAAAGTAGCCGTTTACACCCCTGGAGGCAAACAACCATGGGATGATGCCGTTACGCTGGTCTTAGAATACGCTGAAATTCCTTATGACAAAATTTACGACTCTGCAATCATAATGGGCAAGCTTCCTGAATACGATTGGCTTCATTTGCACCATGAAGATTTCACGGGTCAATATGGGAAATTTTATGCATCATTTAGTAATTATGAATGGTATAAAGAAGAGGTTAAAAATGCAGAAGCTGATGCACAAATGCTCGGATTCGACAAGGTTTCTGAATTGAAATTGGCAGTTGCCAAAAACATTAAAAATTTTGTTGCCGGTGGCGGTTTTTTATTTACGATGTGTAGCGGTACAGATAGTTTTGATATTGCTCTGGCTGCGTATCAAACCGATATATGTGAAAGTGTTTTTGATGGAGATCCAAGTGATCATCAAGCACAGTCTAAACTTGACTTCACCAACTCTTTTGCTTTTGAAAATTACAAGCTTCAGAAAGATCCCTATGTTTATGAATATTCAACTATCGATGGAACCGAAGACCATCGCGGAAAAACGACACAAGCAACGGATAAATTTACACTTTTCGAATTTTCAGCAAAGTGGGATGTAGTTCCAACTATGCTTACCCAATGTCACACCAATGTAATTGATGGTTTCATGGGCCAAACAACAGATTTCAGGACTAGTTACATCAAACCGAATGTTTTGATAATGGGGCAAAATGAAGCCTTAAAAACTGCGCGTTACATTCATGGTGAACTTGGACAAGGTACTTGGACGTTTTACGGCGGCCACGATCCTGAGGATTATGAACATCGTGTAGGGGACCCACCCACAGATTTAAATCTTCACCCAAATTCCCCGGGATACAGACTTATTTTAAACAACATCCTTTTCCCAGCTGCAAAAAAGAAGAAAAGAAAAACCTAATGTTCTTTTTCATATTCAAAAGCTTTCAATAATCGATATAGGTTATTCATGAGAATTGAAGTGCTTCCTTTCCCATTCGCTACAAAGGATTTTATAGCTATTCAATTTAATAAATTCAAATTGACTACTTGTAAACTGAACTCTATTTGTAATTACCTAAACGCTCTAAAATAAATAAGTTCATTAAAGCTCTTTAACCAGCATTTTGAATGGTAACTACCCAAACAAAAAAAAGCCCCTAAGGGCCTTTGAAATTAATATTTGATTACAGATTTTTTGATGACTTTATTCTCGGTATAAATGAATAATTGATATG
>JBILIM010000328.1:0-2937 GCA_044349985.1 Crocinitomicaceae bacterium | reverse complement strand
TTTCACCGGTATGTAAACCAACACCAGAAAATTTAACGGTGTCTTTTAATGTTCTTTGTTTTTCAGTTTGGCTCATTATTTTGAGTTAATTCTTTAATTTTCTTTTCTAATTCCTGAAGTTTGTTTAGGATAAACGGCAACTTTCGAAAGCCGAAATACGACTTTTTAAAATCTTCCAATGGAATACCTGGAGACCCCATGAGCGTATCCGGTTTTTTTACTGTAGATGGGATTCCGGACTGCGCCACTATTTTTGTATCGTTTGCTATATGTAAATGTCCGCTTATTCCAGCTTGTCCACCAACCATAACACGCTCCCCGATTTTAGCTGAACCGGCAACTCCAACTTGAGCCGCCAAAGCTGAATTGTAACCTATTTCAACGTTATGAGCTATTTGACAAAGGTTATCGATCTTAACACCTTTCTTAATTATCGTAGAACCCATTGTTGCTCTATCGATAGTTGTATTTGAACCAATTTCCACATTATCCTCTACTACAACATTACCGATTTGCGGAACTTTATGAAAAACGCCATCCGCATCCGGCGCGAATCCAAAACCATCGGCACCAAGAACCGTCCCAGCATGAATAATACAGTTTTCACCTACTTTACAATCGTGATAAACGCTTACTCCTGGATGTAAAATAGAACCTCTCCCCAACTGAACATTATCACCAATGTAACAATTCGGAAAGATTTGAACTTCATCAGCAATATGAACATTCTTGCCAATATATGCAAAAGCACCAATATAAACGTTTGCACCTATTTTCGCGGAATCTGAAATAAAACTCGGTGATTCAATTTCTGGCGTTTTTCTATTCATTTGAGCGTACAACTCAAGAAGTTTTGCAAAACACTGGTATGCATCGTCGACCTTTATCAGGGTTAAACTATCCGGTAAAGCTTTCGATGGTGTAAAAGTTTTATTTACAATGCACACAGTTGAACGTGTTGTATAAATAAACTCTTCGTATTTAGGGTTAGACAAAAAAGATAAAGCACCTAAATGGCCTTCTTCTATTTTAGCCAAAGTATTTACAGTAACCCCCGGGACTCCGTGAACTTCCCCATTTAGCAAACCTGCAATTTGTTCGGCTGTAAACTCCATTTATCAAAATTACGAATAAAGAAATATTGAGATATTTTAGAACGCAGGATTTATCAACATATTTGATTGAATAGTTAAGGACAACGAACTGAAGAATCTGCCTCAACAGCAACTACGTTTATCTTATTTTTATACCAAATGGCTTTCAAGCCTAGTTTTTCCCTTTCACCCTCTATGATGGAAATATATTGCAGGGCTTTTGGCTTTTCATTGAAATTCGTTTTGGAAAAATTGATTTTCCCTTGTTTTTTAACAAGTTTAAACAGCGCATCCGCATCCTGTAAAGACAATGCGCTTAATTTACAATTTATAGCACTCGATGAATCAAGAAACAAAAGATGATCATCTTTTGGATAATGAATAATTTTACCATAACCTTTGGTAGAACTTTTAACTTGAACATCATCAGTTGCTCGCATGTTTACCTCTGAAATAAAACTTTCATTGGGTAACGTAAAAAAGAAATTGACAACACCTTTGCCTTCAATATTCTTTGACAGTTTGTATACTTTCAAATCTCCCTCTGTATCACTTTCATTAAAAGAAACATCGCCATCATTCAACACTTCAATAATATCCTCATTGGATATACCTTTCGTTTTCATTAGCGGCAACTGATCTTCAGGAATTACAATTAACCTGTCTAAAAATGCATTTTTAACCCGATTTGATGGGAGCCATGAGCATCCTCTATTCTGAAAAAAAATAAATACAAACACAAGGCCTATTAAAAAGCCTATCCCATAGTATTTCAATCTTCTTAAAAAGGATTCCATCATTAAGTATAAATAAGAATGGCTGCCCACTGGACAGCCACTAACTAAAAATTTCTTCTTATAAAAGTGCGTCTAATTTCGCAGTCAACTGCGCCTTAGGCACCGCACCTACAGACTTATCAGCTACCTCTCCATTCTTAATAAAAAGAACTGTTGGGATATTTCTTACTCCAAATTGTGCTGAAACACCTGGGTTATTATCTACATCTACCTTACCAACGATAGCTCTACCTTCATAATCTGAATGCATTTCATCGATTACAGGCCCAATCATTCTGCAAGGACCACACCATGCTGCCCAAAAATCCACTACTACCGGCTTGTCTGATTTTAATACAAGCTCCTCAAAGTTTGCATCCGTAATTTCTATTGCCATAATACATTATTTATTTGAAAAAATCTTTTCTATTTGTGATGTAAAATTAATCTAAATAAACTTTCTAAGTGCCGATTTTAAGCATTTTTTAGTTCAAATTATGAACCCCATTTAAAATATGCAGTTTTTTCATTGTCTTTTGATTTTCACTTCTCAAGCAATAAAAATAATTGCCATTTGTGAATTCCTTGGAATCAAACCGTACTATGTGACCTCCCTCTTCACACTCTTTTTGAAACAATTCTTTAATGAGGTTCATATTTTCATCCAACAATTCAATTGAAATGGCTTTATTTTTTTCACAAGTGAAATATAAGGTGACCTCATCTGACGCTGGATTTTGTTCAACAGGATATAAAACCGCATATTCTTTCAGAATAGGTTCTCCGCGACTAACATATGCCACTATTTTTTTGTAAACGATGTATAAAACCAAAATACCGAGAGTAACAGACAAGGTCACAATCAGTATGTTCGCTATTGAAAAACCAATGAGTATCATAATGAAATTATTCCTTTAATTTGACTTGCTTTTTCATAAACCGCAATAATTGAATCCACATTCAGCATCAATTCTTTCACTGATAAACTCATGTACTTTCCATTTCGAGAAGGATGCATTACCAAATCACTTGTATCACTGAACAACGCATTAACTTTCGCTACGGAT
>JBILIM010000209.1:0-4186 GCA_044349985.1 Crocinitomicaceae bacterium | reverse complement strand
ACGTTTTATTGATTGCAAACCATTATTCGGAAAAAAAAATAGGAATCCTAAGTCGCGGTTACGGTCGTAAAACAAAAGGCTTCATTTTAGTAAACGACAATCACAACTCATCAGATGTTGGCGACGAACCCTTGCTTTTTAGAAAACAACTAAAAACCAATTGCATAGTTGCGGTTTGTGAAAACAGACACCTCGGAATAACTGAAATGTTTAAACTTCATCCCGATATAGAATTGATAATTTTGGATGACGCATTTCAACACCGACGTATATTGGCGGGCTATTCCATCGTTTTATCGGAATTCAACAAGCCATTTTTCAAAGACTTTATTCTTCCAGTGGGCTTTTTACGTGAATGGAAATGCGGTTTGAAGCGAGCAGATGTGCTGGTATACACAAAATGCCCTGAAAAATTTGGTACCCTTGATCGATCGTTATATATCAAAAAGGCAAACAACTATGTAAAACGCATTCATTTTTCCTCTATTTCCTATAAAACGTTAACTCCCGTAAATTATAGTGTTCAAAACATTAAAAATGTATTGCTTGTTTCTGGTATTGCAAATCCAAATCCATTGATTGCCTACCTTGAAAAGAAATACCATCTTGAATTAATGCTATTCCCAGATCACCATGTATTTAATGAAACGGATTTGAAAGAAATTCACCAAAAATTTGATACTTTTGCGCTAGATGATAAAATTATTTTAACGACGGAAAAAGATGTTGTTAGACTTGATAATTATCTTCAAACAAGTCGAGGAAAAACGTATCCTTGGCATACAATTCCAATAACGATTAGCATATTGGAAGAAAATGACTTTTTTAACGAACTGAATGATTATGTTGGAAAAATTTAACGAGGCGGTTTCATTTATACAGTCTAAGACAAATGTGAAACCTACAATTGGAATTATTTTAGGAACTGGCCTCGGTGGGCTTGTAAAGGAAATCGAAATAATTGACGAGATTCCTTATGAAACCATCCCTAACTTTCCTGTATCGACCGTTGAAAGCCATTCGGGTAAATTGATTTTTGGATCCTTGGGTGGTAAAAAGGTTGTAGCGATGCAAGGACGTTTTCATTTTTATGAAGGTTATACGATGCAGCAGGTAACGTTCCCAGTTCGGGTAATGAAGCTTCTTGGAATTCAGCGCTTGTTTGTTTCAAATGCTTCGGGAGGTGTAAACCCGGATTTTGAAGTAGGTGAAATTATGATTCAAAACGATCATATCAATTTATTTCCTGCGCATCCACTAATAGGAAAAAATTATGACGAATTCGGTCCACGTTTTCCAGATATGAGCGAACCATATGACCCTGAAATGATTGAACTTGCTCAAAAAATTGCAATTGAAAAGAACATAAAAGTTTCCGTTGGCACCTACGCAGGTTTAACAGGACCAACTTTAGAGACCCCTGCTGAATACAAATATGTTCGGGTAATTGGAGCAGATGCGGTAGGAATGTCAACTGTTCCTGAAGTAATTGTTGCTAGACACATGGAAATCCCTTGTTTTGCAATTTCTATAATTACAGACCTTGGTGTTCCAGGTAAAATTCAAAAAGTATCTGTTCAGGATGTAATTGAAGTCGCAAGTAGACAGGAGCCCAAAATGACATTAATAATGCGTGAACTTATTTCGAGAATTTAATGGCTTCAAATCGAGACAACTATGAAGCGGTAATCGGCCTTGAGGTGCATGCTCAAATGCTTACGCATACCAAGGCTTATTCCAATGATGTCAATGAATATGGCGCGCTTCCGAATACAAATGTAAGCGCAATAAGCTTAGGCCATCCTGGAACACTACCGGTGATGAATAAAAAAACGTTGGAATATGCTATTAAACTTGGTTTGGCTTGTGACGCAGCTATCGCCAAGAAGCACTATTTCGCAAGAAAAAATTATTTTTATCCCGACTTGCCAAAAGGATATCAAATTACTCAGGATAAAACACCAATTTGTACCGGAGGTCATCTTTTTATTCGCGATGCTGAAGGAAAAGAAAAAAAAATAGGCTTAACGAGAATACACATGGAAGAAGATGCCGGCAAAAGCATTCATGATGTAGATGTTAACGATACTTTGGTTGATTTAAATCGTGCAGGCGTTCCTTTACTGGAAATTGTTTCTGAACCGGATTTGAGAAATGCCCAAGAAGCATACAATTACCTTACTGAAGTGCGAAAGTTGGTCCGCTATCTTGAGATTTGTGATGGAAACATGGAAGAAGGTTCGTTGCGCTGTGATGCGAACATATCCGTAAGGATTAAAGGTGCTTCTGAATTCGGAACGAAAGTCGAAGTGAAGAATATGAACTCTATTCGTAATGTTCAACGGGCAATAGAGTTTGAAATCGATCGCCAAATACAATGTGTTGAAAATAATGAACCTGTTGCTCAAGAAACACGATCTTTTGATGCGCTGAAAGGGATTACCATTTCCATGCGTTCAAAAGAAGCTGCAAACGATTACCGTTATTTTCCTGAACCCGATCTTCAACCAATAATTCTGGATGATAAACAAATCGAGAGTATTCAAAACGAAATGCCAGAGCTACCCAGAAATTTGTTCCTTAAATACACGACTCAATATGGACTTTCTGAATACGACGCCATAAACATAACAGATAATAAGGGCGTGGCACTGTATTTTGAAAACTTGATAAATTATACAAAAAATTATAAAGCTGCAGCCAATTGGATTATGGGTGAAATTAAATCCTATTTAAATGAATGGGGTGTCGAAATTTCAAGTTTTCCTATTGATGCCTTGCAAATTGCAAAACTGATTCATTTAATTGAGGAAGGTAAGATTTCAAATTCTGTCGCAGCCCAAAAGGTGTTTCCTGAAATGTTGAGAAATCCGAATGAAGAACCCTTATCAATTGCCGAAAAATTAAATGTTATTCAAGAATCTGATGAAAATTCAATGCTTGTTTACGTTGAAGAAGTTATTGCAAACAATACTTCAGAAGTGGAACGTTATCGAAATGGTGAAAAACAACTTATCGGTTTCTTTATGGGACAATTAATGAAGGTATCACAAGGAAAGGCGGATCCGAAGACAGGAAATGCACTTTTGAGAAAATTACTCGAACAATGATAACGAAAAATACGATATTCTTATTTTTACTTTGTGCTTTGTTAGCGAGATGCGGAAGTGGATCGGGAGATTCTAACGAAGGCGAAGCGACAAATTTAAAAGATAACTTTACCATATCTGGAAAAATAACCGGTGCAGAAAATCTAAAAATTTACGTTGAAGGTTTCAGTGAAAAGGGCGTAATTAAAATCAAAGATACTACCATTAACGCTAACGGAGAGTTTACTTTGAAAGGAAATATTCCTGGATTAGGAATTTACAATTTGCGCCTTGGCGAATCTCAAAATAAAGTGATTCCGCTTACTTTACTGCCAAACGATCATGTTAAACTCAACACCTCTTTTGATTTTTTCATTTCAAAACCCAATGCAAGCGGCACAATCTGGACTGAAGTGATGAATAAATATGTAGAACTGCTGTCTGTTTTCACGAGTAAACAACAAGAACTGATGACGCTTCAAGGTCAGTTAAGCGAGGCGGATATGTCAAGTAAGTACCTCGAGCTACGAAAGCCATTGGATGCATTTTCATTAGAACAAATGAAAAAAGATCCCGGAAATCCGTTTAACATTATTCTTCAAACTTCAGCGGTTCCAATAACTGGATTCGACGGATGGGACGCTGGTAATATTGACATACTCAAAACAGTAACAGCTGCTTTTGATGCCAAATACAAAAGTTCTCCAATGGCAGCTAATATGGCTATGCAAACTGCTGAAATTGAGCGTGCCTACAATGAGTACCTTACTTCAAAAGCATCTGCTAAAGAAATGGAGAACATGGATGCTCCTGAAATTTCGCTTAATAAAGCTGATGGTAAAATCTTAAACCTTTCTTCGCTAAGAGGAAAAGTAGTTTTGATTGATTTCTGGGCATCGTGGTGCGGACCGTGTCGAAAAGAAAATCCAAATGTGGTTCGACTTTACAATAAGTTTAAGGATAAAGGATTTACTGTTTATTCCGTTTCTCTAGATAATGACATAAATGCATGGAAACAAGCCATTCAGAGTGATGGATTGGTTTGGCCAAATCATGTTAGCGATTTACTCGGCTGGAAATCTCCGGTTGTACAAACC
>JBILIM010000080.1:0-6902 GCA_044349985.1 Crocinitomicaceae bacterium | reverse complement strand
AAACCTATGGTTTTAATGGGATTCCATACACCGTGCTCATTGACAAGAATGGAAAAATTCTTGGAGTCGGTTTAAGAGGACAAGAATTGGAACAAAAATTGAATGAAGTTTTACTTTAATTGTAAAAAATGAAAATATACACCACCCTTTTTTTAGCAGTATTCGTTAGCATTTATACATCCGCTCAAATTAATTTTGAAATTACAGGAAACATTTTCAATGCGAATGTTGATTCTGTCTCTCTCGCACAAAATATTTCCGGAACCTATGTTGATATTTACAAAGTTCCACTCAATAAAAAAGGAGACTTCAGCATCAAAGGAACCGTTTCGAATCCAGACTACTATGTTTTCAGAATTTCCGGATCCAATGTTCATCTCATTCTAAGAAGCAATTCTAAAATTCAAATTTATGGCGATGGTAACGATATTTTCAATTTTTGCAATATCGTAGGGTCCGATGAAAGCGACCAAATGAATCAATTCGTTAAAGTTTTGACCCTTTGGAATATAAAACGTGATTCTGCAATATATCAAATTCAACAAAATCCGTCCAAACAAGAAGAAATTTCCAATGCCATTTCTACGGAGTATTATACCTTCCAAAGCAATGTCCAGAGTTTTGTTGCAAAAAATCAAAATTCAGCAGCACTTATACCTGCGCTTTCAGCAATTGATTTCGAAAAAGATTTTGCTTCTTATGAATCTATTGTAAAACAACTTGTTATAGGTTTTTCTGAATCCCCTACTGTTCAATTGGTTTACAACAACTATAAACAAATAGTTGCCCAACGGGATGCTGCGAATATCTTGGCTCCAGGAAAAGACGCACCAGATTTTGAGGAATTGAAATTGGATCGAGAAACAAAAATGAAATTATCAGACCTTAAGGGTAATGTTGTATTACTCGATTTCTGGGCATCATGGTGTGGCCCATGTAGAAAGGAGAATCCAAATGTTGTTGCGCTTTATAACAAATACAAAGACGATGGATTCACCATTATGAGTGTTTCTTTGGATAAAGATCTGAATTCTTGGAAAGCAGCAATTGAAAAAGATGGATTGATTTGGCCCAATCATGTTAGTGATTTGCAACAATGGTCAAGTAAAGTGGGCCAACTTTATCAAGTAAAAGGCATTCCATTTACTGTGCTCATAGATAAAGAAGGAAAAATTATCCAAACCAATTTAAGAGGTGAAACCCTTGAAGCCGAACTCAAGTCAATTTTTGGTCATTAATGTCTAACCCAGAAAGAAACGCTGTATATTTCGCTTCGGACTTTCATTTGGGAGTTCCTGATTATCAGACCAGTTTAGATCGAGAAAAAAAAATTGTTAGCTGGTTAAATTCAATAGAAAACAATGCCCTTGAAATTTATTTAGTTGGAGATATTTTCGACTTTTGGTTTGAGTATAATAAAGTAATTCCCAAAGGTTTTGTTAGATTACAAGGTAAAATCGCAGAACTTACAGATAAAGGTATTCCAGTTCATATTTTCACAGGAAATCATGACATGTGGATGTTTGATTATTTACCTCTTGAATTGGGTGTTCAGATACATCGGGAGCCAATCATCAGAGATTTTTTCGGCAAGAAAGTGCTAATTGGTCATGGTGATGGTCTTGGACCAGGAGATAAAGGTTATAAATTCTTGAAGAAGGTATTTCAAAATCGGTTTTGTCAATGGTGCTTTGCCCGTTTGCACCCCAATTTTGGGATTGGAGTTGCCAATTATTCATCTCGAAAGAGTAGATCCGCCACAGGGCATCACGACGACATCTTTAAAGGAAAGGATCACGAATGGCTAGCGATTTATTGCGAAGAACGTTTGAAAGAAGAACATTTCGATTATTTCATTTTTGGGCACAGGCACCTACCCTTAGAACTTGATCTTTCCAAAGGATCAAAATATTATAATTTAGGTGAATGGATCAAGTATCAAACCTATTTGGAATTCCGCAACGATAAGGTATCGCTTCTCGAATGGAACAGCTAAACAAGAATCAATTAATTCTTAAGGTAAAGGTCACCAATTCAAAATAAATCCCATTGTACCTTGCTTCCATCAATAGCACTAAAGATGGAACATACATTCGTAACCGATTGGACCAAAGAAGAATTTAAAGCCTACATTTTATTATACGCTGCCAAAGCAAATTTCTTTGAAGATGAATTGGAACGGGAAGTGATTTTATCAATGGTAAATCCCTCGACCTTTAAAAGGATTCATCGCGAAATAAATCAGGATAACGACTATCAAAGTATTCAAAAAATACTTTTCAATGTTAAAAAATACCATTATTCACCTGATAATATTGACCATTTGATCCATGATATCCAGAAGGTTTTTGATGCTTCAGAAAAAGAAGACGTATTTGAATTGAATCTGCTTAGGGGACTTAAAAAGCTTTTGAAGTAATTCCTAAAAGAAAGAAGTTTGCTTCGCTTTTTATATAAAAAACATCAAAAATTTTAAACCAAGAAGAATGTTTTTCAATGGTTTGAACGATTAACGCATCCCACGCATTTGCTTCATCATTCCCATCATATTCTTGGGATTGCTCATCATCTTCATCATTTTCTTGGTATCTTCAAATTGCTTCATCAATTTATTGACCTCTTGAATTGATGTCCCGCTACCTTCAGCAATTCTGTTTTTGCGCTGACCATTTAATAAAGCCGGATTAGAGCGTTCAGACGGCGTCATTGATAATATAATGGCTTCTATATGTTTAAATGCATCATCTTTCACGTCCACATCTTTCATGGCTTTTCCCATTCCTGGAATCATACCCATGAGATCTTTAACGTTACCCATCTTTTTTATTTGTTGAAGCTGACCCAAGAAATCATTGAAATCGAATTGATCTTTTTGAATTCTTTTCTGAAGCTTTCGTGCCTCCTCTTCATTAAACTGCTCTTGTGCGCGTTCAACAAGGGAAACAACGTCTCCCATCCCAAGAATTCTGTCCGCCATACGCTGTGGATAAAACACATCCAAAGCATCCATTTTCTCTCCTGTACCAACAAATTTTATGGGCTTGTCTACAATTGCTTTAATCGATAAAGCGGCTCCACCTCTAGTGTCACCATCTAACTTTGTTAAAACAACACCATCAAAATTGATCCGCTCATTAAAGGCTTTAGCTGTATTCACAGCATCTTGACCGGTCATCGAATCAACTACGAATAAGGTCTCGGTAGGTTGAATGGCTGATTTCACACGATAGATTTCATCCATCATTTGTTCATCAATAGCCAAGCGACCTGCAGTATCGACGATTACAACGTTAAAACCCTTACTTTTCGCATGTTGAATGGCGGCTTGTGCTATTTTTACCGGATCTTTTTCTTCCTTATTTGAATATACCTCTACATTAAGTTGCTCACCCAATACATGCAATTGATCGATAGCTGCAGGACGATAAACGTCACATGCAACAAGTAAAACTTGTTTACTTTTCTTTGTCTTTAGATAATTTGCAAGTTTTCCAGAGAATGTTGTCTTACCGGAACCTTGCAAACCAGACATCAATATAATCCCTGGATTTCCCTTAATATTGATTTCACTTTCATTTCCTCCCATCAACTCGACCAACTCTTCATGACATATTTTAATCATGAGTTGACCTGGCGAAACGGACTTGAGTACATCTCTACCCAGTGCTTTTTCCTTTACCGTGTTCGTGAAATCTTTTGCCGTTTTGAAATTGACATCGGCATCAAGTAATGCTCTCCTTACCTCCTTTAATGTTTCAGCAACATTTATTTCGGTAATTTGTCCTTGACCTTTGAGCACTTTAAATGCCCTTTCAAACTTCTCGGTTAAATTTTCAAACATGTGTAATCAATTAAGTCCTCAAAGTTAATAAAAACTCACGTTTTATAGGAGAATTTAGCAGAAATTAAGGTGCAGGTTTCTTGCTTCATGATGCCTGTGCATGGAGTTTACTGTTTCTTCTACTGTAACCAAAATAAATTACAAGCCCGACAAGGAGCCACACTCCAAAACCGATCCAATTTGACAAACTCAACTGACTCATCATATACAAACAGCTGATTAATCCAAGAGTTGGGATCAATGACAGATTCTTTAATACACTCATAATGGTTAACCAAATGGCAACTATGAAAAAGATGTATAGTGGAATTTTATGCTTAAAAAGGTTAAATCCTGATTCATAAATTCTATCCTCATCAAAACCAAGCGTTTTCAGTTGGTTAATATACTGCCCCTCTCCTTTTTGATATTGAGCCTGCAAATAGTTAACAACATCTCCATTGACCTCTTTATTCTTAACAAATCCAATTTCATCATTTTTAGAAAAATAATTTTTCATTTTCAAAATCTCAGATTTGTCGCAATTAGCAGCAAAATCCTCAGCGAGGATGAGTTCTTTTTCGTTATTCAGAAAATTTAAAGTATTGGTTTTATTGTAAGTAAATGAAAGAACAACTGCAAGAATTAAAATTGGAGGCATAAAAAACTTACCATTCAAATAGGGTGTTCTAAATTTACCTCTTGGAATATCCGGTTTATTTTGGAGGACCAAAACCCCTCCACAAACGAGCACAAAGGCGAATAGCGTGCCGATACTACACAAATCGGTAACCATAGTCAAATTCATAAATAATGCCGGTACAGCAACTACGAAACCTACAACAATGGTTGCAAAAGATGGTGTTTTGAATTTAGGATGCACTTTTGAAAAACGCTTAGGCAAAAGCCCATCCCTACTCATACTCATCCAAATTCTAGGCTGACCCATTTGAAACACAAGCAATACACTAGCCATTGCAACAACAGCACTTACGGCAATAATTCCAGACATCCATTTTAAATCTAATGTTTCGAAAACATGAGCCAGCGGATCTCCAACACCTAGATTTTCATAACTCACCATTCCGGTTAAAATCAAAGCGATGATAACGTACAAAACCGTACAAATGATAATCGCCCACATCATTCCTCTTGGTAAATCTCTCTGTGGATCTTTACATTCTTCAGCTGTCGTCGAGATGGCATCAAATCCGATATAAGCAAAAAATACAGCAGAAACCCCTTGTAAAATTCCTGATATTCCATTTGGTGCAAATGGTGACCAATTGGAGGTATCTACATAAAAAATTCCTACAGCAATAACCAACAATATAATGGCCAACTTAACTACAACCATCAAATTACTTGCATTCTTAGACTCCTTCATCCCTTTATATACTAGTGCTGTGATGAGGATGATAATAAATAATGCAGGTAAATCGGCAATAAGATGGAATGAACCTATTGCAGGTGAATGCACCCAAGCATCATGCGCCAGTTGCAAATTAGGAGCAATGTCCTTCATCAACTTCCCTCCCTCAAGTAAATTGATTACTTCATTATGTCCATTATAGGCGGTAAAATAATCCATTTGTATCCAAGAAGGCAGGTGGATATTCATTCCTTCCAATAATCCGGTAAAATAATCACTCCAAGAAATGGCTACCGTAATATTGCCGATTGCATATTCCATAATCAGTGACCATCCTATAATCCAAGCTATGATCTCACCAAAAGCGACGTATGAATAGGTGTAGGCACTGCCTGAAACCGGAACCATTGATGCGAATTCTGCGTATGCAAAAGCTGCAAATCCACATGCAACGGCTGTAAAAAGAAATAAAAAGATTACCGCCGGACCACCGTTTGAACTTGCTTCACCAATTGTTGAAAATATTCCAGCTCCAATAATCGCTGCAATTCCAAAAAAGGTCAAATCTCTAACTCCAAGGTGTTTGCCAAGAGCATGTCCGGAATCACCGTTGTTTTTTTCTACTTGAAGTAAGATATCATTAACCGATTTTTTTCTAAATAAAGATTTAAAAGTCATTTCTGTAGCAATTGTTTAATGGTTCTAAAGATAGAAACATTGGTTAAAGAAATTCCAACTAATTGATTAAACTTTTCGTTTGCTTAAACACAAGCAACATACTTAATTTGGTTATTTTTATTAAGTTTGAAAAAAATCCGAACCATGAAAAAACAAATATTCTTATCGTTCCTAGCTATTCCTTTTTTAAATTTTGGTCAATCAATGGATCAAAATAACGAACCTTCTGTTGGTCAAAACAACCAACTTTTTATGTGTGATTCTCTTACTGACCCGCTTAGTACTGTTAGTGGTTCAGGTGTTGTTTGGGATTACAGTCAAATTGCAGGTTTCAGTGGTCAAACGAAGGTTATTGAGATTGTTGATCCTGCTAGTACTGCAGATGCAGCAAGTTTCCCAACATCAACCAAGGCATTCTCCATTCAAGGTTCCATTACAAATTACTTTAATTCTTCAAGTGCTGAGCGTGTTTCTCAAGGTTTCGTTTTTCAAGAACCAAGTTTCGGAACCGTATTGGCAACGTTTGATACCGATCAACAAACCACTGTTCAGTATCCGTTTAGCAACGGTGATGCTTTTGAAGATGCGTTTTCTGGTCAATTGAGTTTCAACTTTAATGGTTTACCACAAAATCCAACATGTACAGGAAATTCCTATGCTTCTATTGATGGAAACGGTACACTAAAATTGCCAAATGCTACCAATTTAAACAACGTAATTCGATACAAAATAGTAGACACATTATTTACCCAAGTCGTTTTTGTTATTCCTTTAGATATTGAATTAATCCGAACACAATACGAATACTACGATTATGCAAATGGAAATTTGCCCGTATTTATTCATTCATCAGTTACAATCCAACAGATAGGTGCAACAACCCCTTTACTTGAGCAATCTGTTGTATTATCTGCAGTTGAGCCTACGAACTTTGTTGGACTAACAACTAACGAAAATGAAGATTTAAAATTCTTCCCGAATCCAACTGACGGGAACATGATTTTCACCAACACACTGAATTCAAATTCAATT
>JBILIM010000326.1:0-2961 GCA_044349985.1 Crocinitomicaceae bacterium | reverse complement strand
TTTTTCCTTTGGTATGATGATATCATCCAAGTTGAACGAAAGTCCTCCTTTGAAAGCCATTTCATAACCAAGCTCCTTAATATCATCAAGAAACTGAGCCGTTCTCGAAGTCCCTGATATTTTCAGTACTTCACCAATAATATCGCGAAGGGCTTTCTTGGTCATTACATCATTTATAAACCCTACTTCACGAGGTACGCGCTCATTAAAAAGAACACGACCGCATGTTGTTTCAACAAGCATTATTTCAGGCTCACCTTTTTCGTTAAGATCATAGGTTCTTACTTTGATGTGTGCGTGCAAATCAACTTGTTTCTCGTTGTATGCAATGATTACCTCTTCTGGGGAATAAAACACGCTACCTTCGCCCTTAACAACCAAGTCTCCCATGGATTTTTTACCCTTGGTAATATAGTATAGACCAAGAACCATGTCCTGAGATGGTACCGCAATAGGAGCACCATTTGCAGGGTTAAGAATGTTGTGTGAGGCAAGCATCAATAATTGTGCTTCTAAAATGGCAGCATTACCTAACGGTAAGTGCACCGCCATTTGGTCACCGTCAAAGTCAGCGTTAAATGCCGTCGTTACAAGAGGATGTAAACGAATTGCCTTTCCTTCAATAAGTTTAGGTTGAAATGCCTGTATCCCTAATCGGTGAAGCGTTGGTGCTCTATTCAGTAGCACGGGATGGCCTTTTAACACATTTTCTAAAATATCCCAAACGATTGGTTCTTTTCGGTCAACAATTTTCTTGGCAGATTTAACGGTTTTTACAATTCCACGTTCGATCATTTTTCGAATAATGAACGGCTTGTATAATTCGGCTGCCATATCTTTTGGAAGACCGCATTCATGCAATTTTAAATCTGGACCTACAACAATTACTGAACGTGCTGAATAATCTACACGTTTACCGAGTAAGTTTTGACGAAAACGTCCCTGCTTTCCTTTAAGTGAATCAGAAAGCGATTTCAATGGTCTGTTTGATTCTGTCTTTACAGCACTTGACTTTCTAGAGTTATCAAAAAGGGAATCTACAGACTCCTGCAACATCCTTTTCTCATTTCTCAAGATAACCTCTGGAGCTTTAATTTCAATCAATCGCTTCAAACGGTTATTTCTGATAATTACTCTTCTGTATAAATCATTCAAATCAGAAGTTGCAAAACGTCCTCCATCAAGCGGAACCAATGGACGTAATTCCGGCGGAATCACAGGAACTACCTTCACAATCATCCACTCAGGTTTGTTTTCAATTCTTTCCTGAGATTCTCTCATTGCTTCAACAACCTGAAGACGCTTAAGTGCCTCATTCTTACGTTGAACTGAAGTTTCAGTATTTGCTTGGTGACGTAAATTGTATGAGGTCGTTTCTAGATCCAGCGACTTCAACAAATCATGAAGTGCCTCTGCTCCCATTTTAGCAATAAACTTATTTGGATCAGAATCTTCCAAATATTGATTTTCTTTCGGTAACGTATCAAGAATATCGAGGTATTCCTCTTCTGTAAGAAAATCTAATCTTTTCAATGATGAACCATCAAGATTAGAAGCTATACCCTCTTGAATTACGACATATCTCTCGTAATAAATGATTTGATCCAACTTTTTGGTTGGCAATCCAAGAAGGTAACCTATTTTGTTCGGAAGCGATCTAAAATACCAAATGTGAGCAACAGGAACAACTAATGAAATGTGACCCATTCTCTCTCTTCGTACTTTTTTCTCAGTTACCTCAACACCACATCTATCACATACAATTCCTTTGTATCGGATTCTTTTGTATTTTCCACAGTGACATTCATAATCCTTAACAGGACCGAATATGCGTTCACAAAACAATCCGTCGCGTTCAGGCTTGTACGTTCTATAGTTTATAGTTTCCGGTTTGAGTACTTCACCGCTTGATTGCTCTAAGATAACTTCTGGCGAAGCTAAGGATATAGTAATCTTGTTGAAGCTACTCTGTTTTTTCGGTGTTTCTTTTCTATAAGCCATTTTATTATGGTTCTATTTAATTATTCAATATCAAAAACTAACTAATCCAAGGAAATGTTCAAACACAATCCGCGCAATTCATGCAACAATACGTTGAAAGACTCAGGGATACCTGGTTCAGGCGTGTTATCTCCTTTAACGATTGATTCGTATGCTTTGGCACGTCCCATTACATCATCAGATTTCACTGTCAATATTTCCTGAAGAATATTTGCAGCACCGAATGCTTCAAGTGCCCACACCTCCATTTCACCAAAACGCTGGCCTCCAAATTGTGCTTTACCACCTAAAGGTTGTTGCGTAATGAGTGAGTATGGCCCGATAGACCTTGCGTGCATTTTATCATCAACCATGTGAGATAGTTTCAACATATAAATTACACCTACCGTTGCAGTTTGGTGGAACTTTTCACCGGTCCCGCCATCATATAAATACGTTTTACCTGATTTAGGAACACCTGCTTTTTCGGTCCATTCATCAATCTCACTCGGATGCGCACCGTCAAAAATTGGTGTTGCAAACTTCACTCCTAATTTCTCCCCTGCCCAACCTAAAACAGTTTCGTAGATCTGACCAAGGTTCATACGTGAAGGTACACCAAGCGGATTTAAAACGATATCAACGGGGGTTCCATCTTCCAAGAACGGCATGTCTTCTTGGCGAACAATATTCGCCACAATACCTTTATTCCCGTGACGACCCGCCATTTTATCTCCTACTTTAAGTTTACGTTTTTTAGCAACATAAACTTTGGCCATTTTTACGATTCCGGCAGGAAGCTCATCTCCAACAGAGATATGGAATTTCTTGCGTTTATATACCCCAAGAAGATCGTTAGCTTTAATGTTAAAGTTATGAATTACTCTTCCTACCAAGGCGTTCACCTGAGCATCTGCAGTCCAATGAGTTGGATTCACAATTGAATAATCAATTGCTACTAGTGATTTATGTGCAAACTTA
>JBILIM010000325.1:0-2963 GCA_044349985.1 Crocinitomicaceae bacterium | reverse complement strand
CTGGCAAAGAGGAAATCGGAAACCATTCGTCATTTGACAAATTCAAGCCGTAAAAATCTCTTTCATTGGACCACCAAGGGGTAATGCCCGTGCCAAAATAGGCTGAATCTCCAATTTGAAAACCAGTACCATCGTCTCGCTCTGTTCCCGGGAAATCTGAAATCTGAATCCAATTTTGAGCTAAAGAAATCTTTGCAGAAACTAGAAAAGGGAGCAAAAAAAGCAGTCGATGAATCATTAAGGTAGAGAATAACGAAATTATAATCCTATTATTTTCAATCCGCACTTTTATGATTGTAAACTTCTGTTGTAGCATTCAACACACTACCTCCCCATTCCACAACGGTATATCCTTTTCGTTCTTTTTTCAATGGGGATAAATCTTGTTCTGGCATGTGCATATTATGTTGAAGCGGCAAGGTCAACATCATGACACGGATAAGGGTTTCGGGTTTTGGATCAATAATTAATTCAGCCATTTCCTCATAGGTTTTTCCTGCAAAATGAATAAAATTGTAAGGATAGCTTTCCATACGAGGCAACCAATACATAATGAACTCATTGGCCTCTCTTCTATTTAAACCCAAATAGGCCAACTTTTCTTCAAGAAATGCAGCCGTTTCGCTTCCTTTGACAACAAATCCATCCTTAGCAAAAAGCTCCGCATCAGGTTTTCCTTCCCAAAACAAGGCGTAATACGATTTCCCATCTTTATCCCAAAGCGTGCCGTCTGCTTGTGCTTTCACAGTCCATCCAGAATCGGGATATTCCGGGTAGCTGTGAATGATTTCACCGTCGTAATTTAACTTTACCGATACTGTGGTATCCTTTTCAGGGTAAATATAAATCACCGGTTTTTCAAGCAGTATGATTTCTTCTTTAAGGTGCACATCAAGCTGAACATTATAACCTAACTCTAGGTCAACATGCATATCAAAATGTTCGTATCCACCTGAACTTGAAGAGAAAGATAAGGTATAGATTCCATAAGGAATATCTTTGAATTCATAGTTACCGTATTCATCGGAGATACGGGCTAAAATGTGCCCCTCTTGTTGGAGTATCACCTCGCTGAAGGGTATTGGCTCTCCCGTTTCACAATCCGTTACGGTGCCTTTGATGATGGATTTATCAATTGGGATTCTTGTTTTATTGATTGTTGCGCCGCTCGAGCATTCTACATCTTCTTCATTGGCTTTGCAATGATGCAAAGATTTACAACCTGAAAAAACAATTAAGGTCGCAAACAAAAAAATAAACTTCAACATATCTTAACTTTTTTGATTGGATTTATAATCGTCATGAAAACCGATACCTTGAAGAATTTTCGATGTATAGTTTTCAATTCGTTTGATTCGCGTTTCTGCATTTTTAGGCTGGGCAAAATAAATCAAATATGCTCTTTGTCGACCCGGAGTGAGGCTCTTAAAAGCAGCTTCAAATTCAGGATTGGATTTAAATTTCAATTCCAGTTCTTCAGGAATCGGCTCCTTTTTCACCACTTTTTCGACCTTTACGCCTGAATCTTCAATTAAAATTGCTTCTTGAATATAGGCTTGAATAACATCTTGAATGACAAGAATTTCGTCAACCGAAGTAAATTTTAAGATTTTAGCAACGTTGGAATTCTCACCTTGTTTTACCAATAGATTATGGGTATCGTTGAGGAGTGAACCTTTAAAAAAACTTAAACTTACAAACTCTTTAAACGCACCAATCATGAGTACATTCTTTCCTTTTTGGGTATAGGTAGGAAAACCCCATTTGATTTCTTCAACTAAACCTGATTTGGCAGCGATTTCGCGCAAAGCGAGCAACTCATCTCGCCATGTATTTACCTTACATTGAGGTGTATCACCCCATTTGCAACGCATGCATCCATGCAGCATAAAGGCATCAAACGTTTGAATATCTATTTTTTTCAACGCCACGTTCAAACAAAAATCAAAGCGTTGTTATGGCTAATTCGGTTGCTTTCAATATGGTTCTCACCTCCTCCATCGTTGGGGCTTCGGCATACGTCCTCAATACAGGTTCAGTTCCTGAAGGTCTTATCATTACCCAACGGTCATCATCGAAAAAGTACTTGTAACCATCGATTTTTTGAATGTTTCTTACCTGATACGTACCGAAGTTGGTATACGCATCACTTTGACAAGCGGCAACAATTTTTTGTTTGAGGGCTTCATTGATATGTAAATCGTTGCGCTCGAATTTAAACTCACCGACTATTTCGTATACTTCTTCAATCAGTTGATCCAATGTTTTTCCAGATTTGGCCATAAATTCCCAGATGATCATACCCATCCAGATGCCGTCTCGTTCAGGAATGTGGCCTTTAACAGCAATTCCACCGGATTCTTCCCCACCTAACAATACATCCTCTTTAACCATAATGGACGCTATTTCCTTGAAACCGATCTTAGTGACCTCCAATTCTAAACCGTAATGTTTACATAAACGCTCAACCCTAGGCGTTACAGAGAAAGCTATAACAACTTTCCCATTCAGGTGTTTGTATTTTACCAGGTAATGAATCAACAATAAAATGATATGGTGGGAATCTACAAATTCACCTTTTCCGTTGTATAGACCGATTCTGTCGGCATCACCATCTGTTGCTAAAGCACAATCAATTCCGGGGTTGGTTTTGATGTAGTTTTCCAACTCCTTCAGGTTTTTTGCAATTGGCTCTGGAGCCTGCCCCATGAAGGAAGGATTGTGTTCGCAATGTAAAAACGTGAGATTCGGTAACAGGCGCTTTAGGACATTTTGTCCAGCACCGTACATGGCATCGTAAACTAAATTTAACCCTGAATTGCGAATCGCGTCTAAATCAAAATTCGCTGAAAGATGGTCACAATAAATGGTTTCCAAATCTAAAACGGTCAAACGATTTTCGGATTTTGCCAACGATAAATCGACGCTGTCATAAGCACTACCGCAGGTATCCGGAATAATGG
>JBILIM010000324.1:0-2964 GCA_044349985.1 Crocinitomicaceae bacterium | reverse complement strand
TACCGGGAACAGCAAACGGGCTTAAAATAGGTTTAGATACGTACAACAATTGTGGCGGTCCAAATCCGGAGTTGCAAATTTATGCTGGTCCAGGCTATGATGAATGCATTTCTGGAATGGTAAAGGTTGATAATTCAGCAGGAAATTTGAATTTTGTTAGAAATAATAATTACCAACCCGCACGAATTACATACAACAATGGTGTAATTCAGTTTTTCGTAAATAATATCCTATATCTGACTGCCAACTTTAATGTAAATTTTTCAGGTTACATGGGGTTTACCGCATCTTCAGGTTCTCTTTACGATCAACATTCCATTCGAAATGTAATCATTTACACAGAACAAGCTTCATCGAATGCGGGGCCGAATGTTAGTATGTGCTCGGGAGATACTGTAACTATTGGAACAACAACAAATAACCAATACGTTTACAATTGGACACAAACAACGGGTCTTTCGGCAAATAATGTATCCAATCCATCTGTTACATTGATGAATAATACATCTAATCCGATAACACAAAATTATACAGTTTCCACTTCCTTAATGACAAATCCAGGGGTTTGTCCAACAAGCGATCAAGTTACCGTAACGGTATTTCCAAATCTTTCGACAACAATATACGACACAGTGTGTGATGGAGGGCCTTATTTTTTTAATGGACAAGTACTTACCAATTCGGGAACTTATGTTTCCAATTTACAAACGGTAAATGGTTGTGATTCAACGGTTACTTTAAATTTAATTGTTTCTAATCCTCCAAATTTAATACTTGCAGACACCTCGTTTTGTCAAGGCGGAACAGCTGTTTTAAATCCAGCAGGTGCTTTGACTTATCAATGGATACCTAACGTTGGCTCGGTGAATTCCAATGGCGTCTTAACCGTAACCCCAAATCAAAGTCTTAGTTTGATGTTAGTCGGTTTAAATGCTTTCAATTGTTCAGATACTCAGAGTGTTCAAATAATGGTATACGATAATCCTGTTCTTCAAGTATCGGCTTCAGATTTGGAAATATGTCCAAATGAGATTGTAAACATTTCTGTATCCGGTGCAAATACGTATTCTTGGTCAGGTGGGTTATTAGCGGGCCTTAATGGAGACAATCATTCGTTTAGTCCGCCACAAACAGCTACTTATACTGTTACAGGAGCTAATCTAGATGGATGCACAGCTTCAGCTGATATACAAATAATTGTCAATCCTGCACCTTTGGTTACAGTTGCTCCAGATACAGCTATTTGTTCAGGAGATGAAATTGAATTGAATGCTTTTGGTGCGCAAATCTACAATTGGAATGATGGTACAAATGGATCATCAAATTTGACCTCACCTCTCTATACTTCGGTTTATCAAGTTATTGGAAGTAATAATTTTGGATGTTCCGATACAGCGTCATTAAATATTACGGTTCATCCGCTCCCAGAGGCAATCATTCAAGCCAATCCAACTATGGTTTACAGCGACGATCCAACTGTTCAATTTTCGAATAATAGTATTGGGGCTTCTGTTTCAGTATGGAATTTTGATAATGGAGCAATTCAAGAAACAAGCGCTTCAAGTTTTGATTACACCTATCCGCAGCAAGAAGGAAATTATATGGTAACGTTAACGGTGAGCAACCAATTTGGTTGTTCTGATTTTTCCTTTATTCCAATCGAGGTTATTGGCGACATCGTTTATTACATTCCAAATGCCTTTACCCCAGATGGTGACGAATTCAATAATGTGTTTTTACCGGTTTTTACGAGTGGTTTCGATCCATACAATTACCTTCTAACCATTTATAACCGTTGGGGTGAAATGATTTATGAGTCGAACAACCATCAAATCGGCTGGGATGGCGATTATTATGGAAAACTTTGTCCTACAGGAATATATTCATACGTCATTACTTACAAATCGATTGGGACTGATTTCAAGAAGACTATAACTGGTCATGTGGAGCTTTTGCGTTGAAATTGAAATTATAATTTGACTTTATTATTAATCCTTTTGCTTCAATTCATTTCGGTATCTTTGCATCATGAATTACCTTTCTGTTGAGAATCTTACCAAATCGTATGGCGAGCGCGTTTTATTTGCTGATTTAACCTTTGGAATTGATAGTGGACAAAAAGTTGCCATTGTTGCCAAAAATGGAAATGGTAAAACTACGCTGCTAAGATGTTTAATGGGACTTGAGCCTTACGATAATGGTAGTGTTGTTTATCGTAAGGATATTCGAGTTGTTTACATGCAACAAACCGATTTATTGGATGACAATCAAAGCATTCTTGATGCTGTTTTATCACATGATTCACCACAGCTTAAAATCGTAAAAAGATATAATGAGGCACTGGCGTCAGGAAACAATCAAGAAGTAGAGGCTTGTTACGAAGAAATGACAGAACTTCAGGCATGGGATACGGAAGTTCAAGTCAATCAGATGTTATCCAAACTTAAACTCAACGATACTACTGCAAAGATAAACTCACTTTCGGGTGGTCAGAAAAAGCGGGTTGCTTTAGCTCAAGTTTTACTCGCGGATGCAGATTTGTTATTTTTGGATGAGCCGACCAACCATCTTGATTTAGATATGATTGAATGGTTGGAAGATTATTTGTCCAAGTCGAAAGCGACCATCATTATGGTAACGCACGATCGTTATTTTTTAGAAGTAGTATGTGATACGATTCTTGAACTTGAAGACAAAACCTTGCACCGTTACAAAGGCAATTTTTCGTATTATTTGGAGAAAAAAGCGGAACGCCAGGAACAGCAGCAAGCAACAATTGATAAAGCCAGAAATACCTTTAAAAAAGAGCTTGATTGGATTCGACGCCAACCCAAGGCTAGAGGTACCAAACAAAAAGCTCGAATTGACGCTTTTCAGGAAACCAAAAAGATTGCATCGCAACGCATTGATGAAGATGAAATGGATATCCCGGTTAAAATGGAACGATTGGGAACAAAAATCGTT
>JBILIM010000023.1:0-11186 GCA_044349985.1 Crocinitomicaceae bacterium | reverse complement strand
TGAAACACCGACCCCTACCCTTGCTTCAAAAATTTATGAAATGGTTAGTTTACCCTATTGGACAGTGCCCCAATCTATTGCAACAAATGAGATTCTGCCTGCAGTTAAAAACAATGTAGGTTACCTTCATAAAAACAATTTTAAAATTTACGGTAAATCAGGAGAAGTTAACCCATATGCAGTGAATTGGTCTAAAATTAATGGTGGTTTTCCGTATAAAATAATGCAGCAACCGGGTAAATCGAACAGTTTAGGATTGATAAAATTTGAATTTCACAATAAGTACGGTGTTTACTTGCACGATACACCGAATAAAAATTTATTCAATAGAGATATTCGTGCATTTTCTCACGGTTGTATGCGCTGTCAAAACCCACTGGATTTAGCAAAACTTATACTGGATTACGATAGTGTCCCTAACAAACGGAATTACTTTACAAGAGATTCTTTAGATACATTAATTAAAACCAGCAAACACCAAGAATTAAAATTGGTATCGGGAATTCCCATTTACGTTGAATATGTTTCAGTAACTATCGGCGAAGAATTTCCTGTTTTTCATTTTGATATTTACCGCAAAGAAGAAGATATCATTTCCTTTTTGTCCAATTAATTTTGATTAATTTTACCATAAAAATGTCTCATTTAATTGCCCCCTCTATTCTATCCTGTGATTTTGGAAATCTCCAAAAAGATGTCGAACTGATAAATAACTCAAACGCAGATTGGTTTCATGTCGATGTTATGGATGGGAATTTTGTCCCAAATATTTCTTTTGGTTTTCCCGTAATACAAGCGGTAAAAAAACATGCGACCAAACCATTGGATGTGCATCTTATGATCAATGAGCCTGATCGCTATTTAGAAGATTTCAAAAATGCAGGAGCGGATATTTTGACAGTACATTATGAGGCTTGCATTCATTTACATCGCACTGTTCAAAAGATCAAATCATTGGGGATGAAAGCGGGAGTAGCATTAAATCCGCATACACCTGTGGACCTTTTATTTGATATTATAGAAGATATTGACGTGGTGTTAATCATGTCGGTTAACCCCGGTTTTGGAGGTCAAAAATTCATTCAAAATGCCATGTTAAAAGTTGAACAAACAAAGAATTTAATTCATCGTAGAGGTTCTCATGCTCTTGTTGAAGTAGATGGTGGCGTAAATCTGGAAACGGGAAAAGAACTGCTAAATGCAGGTGCTGATGTGCTGGTAGCAGGTAGCTTTGTATTCCAATCTTCAAATCCGAGTCAAACCATTTTAGATCTGAAAAACTTAAATGTATAGTCTAATTGAAAGCATTCTTTTAGATCTTACCGAGAAGGATTATCTAAAAACACAACTTTTAATTACAACTATTGAAGAACAGTTTGACGACATAGATGATTTTATTAAAAAATCAATAAGTCACATACTTAACTTTCAACATATTTCAAACGCGCGTTGTTACGCTAAAAAAGCTGATTCTGAGTTGTGGGATTTGTTTCCGGTCGTTTATTGGCATCGATTACACGATCAAAATTATCTTGAAACAAAAAACATAATTGAAGGATTTTTTATTGAACACGACCTTGATGATGAAAAGGTTTTAGTTTTCCAACGTCATCTCAATAATTTATTCGAACATACGAACCATCATCGTGCCCAAATGATTCGGCATTTGAAGCTAAATGATTTGAGAATTCCGAATATGCAAATGATAATGATTCAGTAACTTTGTGTTGCGGATTTCGTTATTAATTTATTAATGATGCTATGAAAGTTCATGTCCCTTTTTTATTTCTATGCTTGTGTTGCCTAACTTGTTTTGGTCAATCACAAAGCTCTATCATTGCAAAAGAGCAAGAATTGGTCAAATTATTGGACAGCCTGAGAAAAGCCTCAACGGATATTGAAAAGATAGAAATCAATTATTCCTTTAAAGATTTGTTGCAACAAACTTTAGAATTACCAGAAGCGTTTACGTATTCATTTTCCCAATTGGAAACAGTAGGTTTTATTAACAGTCCGGATGGAAATTTGAGGATCGTAAATTGGAATATAGAAATGGCAGATAGAACGCATCGTTATTTCTGTTATGTTTTACATTACGATTCCAAATCTGAAGAAGTCAAATTGCACGAATTATCTGAAGGTTATAGCTCATTGGCAGAATATCCAACAGATGTGCTTTCTGCCGACAATTGGTACGGTTGTTTATATTACAAGATAATTCCATTTGAAAAAGGAAGTAAAACACTTTATGCATTACTAGGTTGGGATGGAAATAACGAAATGAGTGCAATAAAGCTTATTGACGTTTTGTCGTTTACAAGTGGCGAGCCTATCCTGGGGGCTTCAGTCTTTAAGAAAAGTAAGAGTGAAACACTAAATCGTGTTATTTTCCAGTATAATAAAAAAGCCTATTTTTCGCTGAAATATGAGAATGATTACCTGAGAGTCGTTTTTGATCACCTTATGCCGGAAGCTCCCAATTTAGAAGGTTTATATTCCTTTTATGTTCCTGATTTATCCTATGATGCATATGTTCTAGATGGGAACAAATGGGTTCTTTTTGAAGATGTTGTTGTGGTAAATCCAGATACTGAGGAGTCAGTGACAACTTATGTTCGAAATAAAAGAACAGGCGAACTTCAGGAAAAAAAAGTCAAAGGTAAATGGTTGAACCCTGAAGATAATGATACTCCAATTAGTGGAATTTCACATACGGCTGTAACTCCAGACATGGATGTAAATAATCCAATTGCTTACAATGGTAATGAAACTGAAAAAAAACAAAAAAAAGATAAAAAGGACAAGGTTGATAAACGTGATCCGAATCAGATGACTACTACACTTGGCAATAAGAAAAGAAAAAAGTTAAGAATCAAGTAATCCAAATTATTAAAAGCCATTCCATTAAAAGCAATGCCTATTTTATTTAATTAATTGACTTCATTGGTTTTATTTCGTATTTTCAGTTAAAAATAGCGTATGACAAAGAATCTTTATATTGTTCCTTATGACTTTACCTCCGTTGGAGATGCAGCATTAAATTATGCAATGCATCTTGGTAAACATATCGAGGTAGAAATTGAATTGTTACATGTTGTCAAATCAAACGGTGAAATTATTTCAGCTCAAACAAAATTGAACCAGGTAATTGAAAAAGTGGATGCACCTAAGGGAGTTTCATTCTCAATAAACGTATCCGTCGGTTCGATATTTGAAGAAATAAGTAAAACAGCAAGTAAGCAATCAGCCCAATTGATTATAATGGGTACTCATGGCGCAACAGGTCTTCAAAAGTTATTTGGTAGTAATGCCATGAAAGTTGTTACCAGTTCGAATACACCATTTTTAATTGTGCAAAAACATACGGTGGTTAATGAAATTAAAAACATTGTGGTTCCGGTTGACTTAACAAAAGAAAGTCTTCAGATTGTAAATATCGCAGGCGACATAGCAAAAATTTATAATGCTAAAGTGCACGTTCTTGGTGAGAAACAAAATGATGAATTGCTCAGTCAACAAATGAAAAATAGAATACTTATTGTACGCAACCAATATGAAGAACGAAATATTGATTGCAATATCGAGCTGATGAAGCAAGGCGGAAGTTACCAGCGAAAAGTAATGGAATATGCCAAAGTCAATGCGATTGATTTAATCAGTATTGCCTACCATTCTGAAAGTTTACTTCCTCAATTTGACACATTCGCACAGTCATTGATAACAAATGAACAAAATTTACCTTGTATGATTATAAATTCCAAACCGGCTTCAGCCTTGTATTTTTAATATGGTACTTGGACAAAACAATCAACTTGAAATCCTTCGTTTTACGGCTCCAGGAGCCTATCTTGGTGATAGCGATGGGAACGAAGTGCTTCTTCCTGGAAAATACATCAATCGAGAGTGGGAAATAGGCGATTCTATAGCGGTTTTTATTTACAAGGATTCAGAGGATCGCTTTGTAGCAACAACGGAAACACCATTTATATTCTTAGGCGAATTCAAGTTTTTGAAAGTAAAGGAAGTTACGCCAATAGGTGCTTTTTTAGATTGGGGATTGGAAAAAGATTTGTTCGTTCCTTTTAAAGAACAACAAATGAAGATGATTGAAGGTAACAGTTATATGGTTACTCTTCAATTAGATAGTGCTACAAATCGGTTGTATGCATCTTCGAAAATAAATAAATATTTACAACCCTGTACCGACGTATCCCTTTTGCATCAGGAGGTGAAATTGGTTGTTTCCGACACAACGGATTTAGGTGTTAAGGTTATTGTTAATGATGCGTATCACGGTTTGATCTATCGAAACGATATCAATCAACAAATTTGGAAAGGACAAATCATTAATGGTTTTGTGAATTTTGTTCGCGAAGACGGTAAGATAGATGTAAGATTGGAAAAAATTGGTTTCGCTAAGTTTGATGATGCGTCTCAATATGTCTTGGATTTACTTCAAGAACACGGAGCCCTTCCCTACTCGGATAAAAGTGATCCGGATGATATTCGGGACTATTTCAAGATGAGTAAAAAAACGTTTAAGCAAGCCATAGGTAAATTATATAAGGAAAGGCTTATTAATATATCCGAGAATGCTATTGAACTTCTGCAATAAATACATAGCTCTTTTTTTTCTGTTTTTTTCGCACAATCTGAATGCTCAAAATGCAGATACATCTAAAATTCTTGAACATTTAACAGCAATAACAGAGTTAAAAGGTTTCAGAAATTTTCAGGACACCAATGCGCTTAATGAAGTCGCTGGATATATTTATGACGATTTCACGAAATATGCAGATACCGTTTTTTATCAATATTTTTTTGTTGGAAATGTGCGGTACAAAAATGTAATCGCACGAATAAATAGCAATAAGAAGCTACCAACGATAGTACTGGGAGCACATTATGACGTTTGTGGTTTACAAAAAGGTGCAGATGACAATGCTAGTGGCGTAGTCGGTTTACTTGAAACAGGAAGATTACTATGGGACAGAAATCTGAATTATGCCATCGAATTGGTAGCATATACACTGGAAGAACCGCCTTTTTTTCGCACTGAATTTATGGGGAGTAACATTCATGCTGAAAAAATACTAAACAACGAATCGAATGTTTACGGCATGATTTCTTTAGAGATGATTGGATATTTTTCTGATGATGAGCATTCACAAGACTATCCGGTAAGATTCTTGAAACTCTTTTATGGAACGAAAGGTAACTATATTACGCTTGTCAATCGCTTTAATAAAGGTGAGTTTGCAAGAAGTTTTACCAAATCATACTCAAAGAACGAACATATTTCTACGAAAAAATTCACTGGTCCACAATCGCTTACCGGAATAGACTTTTCTGACCATATGAATTATTGGAATCGCGGAATTAGCGCTTTAATGCTCACGGATACTTCCTTTTACAGGAATAAAAACTATCACGAATCTGGCGATACCATTGAAAGTTTAGATAGCTATCGCATGTCGAAAGTGATAGATGCGTTGGTTGAAACTTTACTAAATTTAAAATAGTTAGGCCTTGTTGATATTCTTTGAAATCAATTTCAAAAAGAATCCTGTTAATTTGATTGAATATAGTACTTTTGCCTCGCGAAGTTGCATTTTATCAACATGTCCAATTCAACAAAATACGTTTTCGTAACAGGTGGAGTAACATCATCTCTTGGCAAAGGAATTATTTCTGCGTCACTAGCTAAATTACTTCAAGCCAGGGGTTATTCTGTTACCATTCAAAAACTTGATCCATACATCAATATCGATCCGGGAACTTTAAATCCATATGAACATGGGGAATGTTTTGTTACGGATGATGGCGCCGAAACCGATTTAGATTTAGGACATTATGAACGGTTTTTGAATGTTCCTACCTCTCAAGCAAATAATATAACAACGGGTCGAATCTATCAATCTGTAATCGAGAAAGAACGAAAAGGTGAATTTCTTGGGAAAACGGTTCAGGTGATTCCGCACATTACTGACGAGATTAAAAATAGAATTCAAATTCTTGGTTCACAAGGAATTTACGATATTGTTATAACTGAAATTGGCGGAACTGTAGGTGATATTGAATCACTACCCTACATCGAAGCTGTTAGACAAATGCTTTGGGAATTCGAAAATGACTGTATTGTTGTTCATTTGACTTTAGTTCCTTATTTGGCTGCTGCAGGTGAATTAAAGACCAAACCCACACAACATTCCGTTAAGCAATTATTGGAGCTTGGTGTTCAGCCTGATATTCTGTGTTGTAGAACTGAGCATGAATTGGATTTAACACTCAGAAAGAAAATAGCCAAATTTTGCAATGTGAGCATGAATGCGGTTATTGAATCACGAGATGCGGAATCAATATACGATGTTCCTTTATTAATGCAAGAGGAGGAATTGGATAAAGTGGTTTTGGAAAAATTAGGTTTACCGTCAAAGTCAATTCCAAAATTAGACAGCTGGAAATTATTCCTAGAGCGCTTGAAAAATCCGAAGGAAGAAGTTACCATCGGTTTGGTTGGGAAGTATGTTGAGCTAAAGGATGCTTATAAATCAATAAGTGAAGCGTTCATCCATGCCGGAGTTTCCAATGAGGTTCGTGTGAATCTTAAATGGATTCATTCTGAACGATTAACACAAAATAACATTGTTGAAGAATTAACAGGTTTGCATGGAATTTTAGTAGCTCCAGGATTTGGGTCAAGAGGAATTTCCGGGAAAATTGAAGCCGTGCGTTTCGCTAGAGAAAACAATATACCATTCTTCGGAATTTGTCTTGGGATGCAATGTGCTGTTATTGAGTTTGCGCGAAATGTTTTGCATCTTTCCGATGCTCATACTACCGAAATTGCTGAGGACTGTCCGCATCCTGTAATCAGTATGATGGAGGAGCAGAAAAATATTTCCAACCTAGGTGGAACTATGCGTTTGGGAGCATACAAATGTCAATTGAAACCCAATTCTAATAGTTTTAAAGCATACAATACAGATAAAATATCAGAACGTCACAGACATCGATATGAATTCAATAACGATTATTTGGAAGCATTTGAAAAAGCCGGAATGATTTCAGCTGGAAAAAATCCGGAATCTGGCTTGGTTGAAGTTGTAGAAATCCCAAGTCACCCTTGGTTTGTTGGAGCGCAGTTTCATCCGGAGTACAAAAGCACAGTTGCAAACCCTCACCCACTTTTTGTTGCATTTGTTAATGCGGCTAATGAATATAAAAACACAATTAAATAATGGATAGAAATTCGATTATCGGCTATTCGCTGATTGGAGTTGTTTTGGTTTCTTTTTTAATGTTCAATCAACCTTCTGCAGAAGAAATTGAAAAACAAGAAAAAGCCATTAAAGAACAAGTAGAAAAAGAGAAAAAGGCGCAAAAGTCCTCACCTGCAAAGAAAGCCGTAAACCAGACTGATTCAATTGCGAAGGATACCTCTAAAATTGCAGTGGTTGCACCCAAAATCGAATTTTTTACGTTAGAAAATGAAAAATTAAAAATTCAATTTTCAACAAAAGGTGGTAAAGTTTCTGGCGTAACGCTAAAAGAATTTGAAAGTTATGACAGTTATGCTGGTAAATTGAATAAAGGTGAAAAATCTAAAAACATAAAGCCTGATGGACTTGAATTATTCAAGGATGGCGATGCAACAAATCAATTAGAACTTCCTATTGATGGGAAGACCATTCAAACGGGCGAGCAAATTTTTACCTTAAAGGAGCAATCAGCAGAAAGAATTGTCTTTGTGTTGGATTTAGGAAAAGGAAAAAGTATTGAACAGGTATATCAGCTAAAGAAAAATGCCTACGATATTGAATATAAAATACAGCTTTCTGGACTTGGAAAACTACCAGAAAACAAAGTGAAATTTAAATGGGAAACGGATTACCGTAGAACTGAAAGATTATTGAGCGAGCAAAGAAGAGTTTCTACGATTTGCTTCTATAACAAAGAAGAGGGTATTGACTACCTTAGTGAAATTGGAGATGATGAAGCGGAAGCTGAAACAACTGTTGACTGGATCTCACACAAACAAAGCTATTTTTCCTCATTCATTCGTCCGGACAAACCTTTTAACAAATCAGGTTCCGGGTTCAAAATTAGAGAATACGAAGAAACGGATTCTTTGAGTAAAACACACTTGAAAAATTACTCAAGTATCGTTTCGCTCCCCTTAACTGATGGAGATAATGCGTCAATTTCCATGAATTGGTATTTCGGTCCCAATGATTATGAGACCTTAAGATCTTTCGGGCATGATTATGACGATATTCTAAATTACGGATGGGGCTTGTTTAGATGGATCAACCTATACGCTGTCCAGCCGTTATTCAACTTCTTGGTAACTAATGGTGTGGGTGTTGGATGGGCAATATTGTTATTGACCTTAATCATCAAATTTGTGTTAATGCCGGTGCAATGGAAAATGTTTTCATCTTCTGCCAAGATGCGCATTCTCAAACCAGAAATTGAAGAAATCAATAAAAAATACACTGCTAAAGAGGATGCAATGCAACGACAAATGGAAACCATGTCACTGTACCGTGAATCTGGGGCTAGTCCTTTTGCCGGATGTTTACCAATGCTCATTCAAATGCCAATTTTGTTGGCCGTATTTAGATTTTTTCCAGCAACATTTGAATTGAGACAAAAACCGTTTTTATGGGCAGAAGATTTGTCTTCTTATGATTCCATTTGGGATTTTGGTTTCAATGTATGGGGATACGGCGACCACATGAGTTTGTTTACACTACTTATGGCTGCAACAACACTTGTATTTACGTATTTGAATAGTAACAACATGCAACAGCCTTCTCAGCCAGGAATGCCGAACATGAAAGTGATTATGTATGTATTTCCAGTGTTAATGATTTTCTTCTTTAACAATTATTCATCAGGTTTAAGTTACTATTATTTCATATCGACTTTGATGTCCATTATCATCATGCTGATGATTAAGTATTTCTTTGTTGATGAAAATAAAATTCGCGAAAAAATGGCAGCACGAAAATTAGCTGCTTCTTCCGGTGCTAAAGTAAAAAAGAAGTCTAAATTTCAAGAACGGATCGAAATGATGCAAAAAATGCAACAAGAGCAAATGAAGAACAGAAAGAAATAATTCGAACCGTATTATTTTTATCTTTAGTTGTCATGCGATGTATTGTATTAATTTGTCTGTTATTTTCTACTTCCAAAGGTTGGGCACATGAATATTTCTTTGCTTTTGCGGAGCTGGAATATAAAAAGTCGAATGGTATTATTGAAGCAACTTTAATCGTTACCACACATGATTTTGAGTACTATTTGCATCAGCAAGGATGGTCGGCAAAGGATTTGAGTTCCAGTCAAAACGATAGTTTAAGCACCCTATTTATAGAAGAAAAAATCAATAAACATTTTCATATTTCCACTGATATTCATGAAAGCCTGAATATGCAATTAATAGGTTATGAAACAAAACTCATTGGAACCACTCAGTTTTATTTAACCGCTCAGGTTGAACCCATTCAAAAGATTGATTTTAAATTTGACCTGCTAATGGACGTCTTTCCTGAGCAGCAAAACAAGCTTAATTTCATCCACAAGGAACTCGACACTAAAACCACTTTGGAGTTTTTGCCTTCAAGAAAAATACAAAGCATTGATTTATACTAAAATGATATGAAAAATCTTACTGTTTGTTTGTTGACATGTATTCCATTTTTTGGATTCTCACAATCTAAATTCGCACAATTGGATGAGGAACTTCCAACTCCAAACTCATTCCGAACTGCAGCCGGAGCGCCTGGTCATGAATACTACCAGCAAAAAGCAGATTATAAAATGACCATAACGATCAATGATGAGACACAGGTCTTGTCAGGTGATGAAACCATTACCTATACCAACAATTCTCCTGATAAATTAGAATACCTGTGGTTACAACTTGATCAAAATATTTACGACGTCAATTCGGATACCAAGTTGATTGAAATCGAAAAAATGGAGGACTTCAAAAGTATTAAGGATGTTCAAAAGAAGTTTATAGATTACGATGGTGGTTTTAAAATTGAATCCATAACCAATACTTCCGGTCAAAAAATGACCTACGCCATTAATAAAACAATGTTAAGAATACATCTTGATAAACCTCTACAACCCAATACAAGTATTTCCTTTCGTGTAAAATGGTGGTACAACATCAATGACCGGATGCTAGTTGGTGGTCGTTCAGGTTACGAATATTTTGAAAAAGACAGCAATTACCTTTACACCATTGCTCAATTCTTCCCAAGAATGTGTGTTTATAATGATGTAGAGGGTTGGCAAAACAAGCAATTTTTAGGTCGAGGTGAATTTGCTTTACCATTTGGCGATTATGATGTTTCAATAATTGTTCCTTCTGATCACGTTGTTGGGGCGACAGGCGAACTACAAAATTCAAATGTTGTAATGACCACTGAACAACGCAAGCGCATGGAGACTGCTCGCACTTCGGATAGCCCCGTTCTAATTATTACACAAGCTGAAGCAGAAAAGACAGAAAAAGGAAGATCAAAAACCACCAAAACCTGGAACTTTAAAGCAACCAATGTAAGGGACTTTGCATTCGCAAATTCCAGAAAATTTATGTGGGATGCACAATCGGTTGATGTCAACGGTAAAAAGGTAATGGCTATGTCTTTTTATCCAAAGGAGGGTAATCCTCTATGGGAAAGGTACTCTACAAAGCTTGTAGCACATACCATAAAAACATATTCAAAATATACCGTAGATTATCCCTACCCTGTCGCTATTTCAGTACATTCTAAATGGATTGGTATGGAGTATCCTATGATTTGTTTCAACGGAGGAAGACCTGAGGAAGATGGTACGTATTCTGAAGAAACTAAGTACGGAATGTGGGGTGTAATTATTCATGAAGTCGGACACAACTTTTTCCCGATGATAATCAATTCTGACGAAAGGCAATGGACATGGATGGATGAAGGGTTAAATACTTTCGTTCAATACCTTACAGAGCAAGAATGGGAACGCGGTTATCCATCCAGAAGAGGACCAGCTTATTTGATTGCTGATTACATGCGAGGTGATAAAAAATTTATATCTCCCATCATGACCAATTCAGAATCCATTTTCCAGTTTGGAAACAACGCATATGGTAAACCAGCTACAGCCTTGAATATTTTGAGGGAAACTAT
>JBILIM010000323.1:0-3020 GCA_044349985.1 Crocinitomicaceae bacterium | reverse complement strand
AGACCCTATCCCACCTGCTGGAGCTGGCGAATGCGCCGCACCAAAACTCTTTCAATACGCATTTTTAAACAACTATAAACCCATTGCAATGGCGGAATTCTGGTGGGGAGCCTCTCCCCTTTCCGAAATCCGCAAACACGGTCAATATTATCCTGCTTGTCGCGGTAAATGTGAACCAATACTCAACCATATGCTAAATGGGCTAATAGTAGAATCCAGTCCTTTTCTGCAACAACAAGAAAATTATCCACTCATTGAAATTTTATATGAAGATGAGGACATCATTGTTTTGAATAAACCCCATGAATTCCTTTCAGTCCCTGGAAAAATATCGCAATTCTCCGTATATAATTACATCAAATTGAAGTATCCCAAGGCTACAGGACCGCTTATTGTGCACCGATTAGACATGTCAACATCCGGAATTATTATTCTGGCATTGAATAAAGACGCTCATAAAAATCTCCAAAGTCAATTCCTGAAACACAAGATTCAAAAAAAATACATCGCAATACTTGACGGAAAATTAGATAGAGAGAGTGGCATCATTGATTTACCTTTGCGTTTAGACATAAATGATCGACCGCATCAAATGGTTTGTCACGAGCACGGAAAACCTTCAATAACCAAATTTGAAGTGATTCAAAAAAGTGCAAATGAGACACGGATTTCCTTTATTCCAATTACCGGTAGAACACATCAACTTCGGGTGCACGCAGCTCATGTAAACGGGTTAAATATGCCAATCAAAGGCGATGATTTGTATGGCGTAAAAAGCAATCGACTCTATTTACATGCCGCAGAAATAACCTTTCAGCATCCTAAAAATAAAACACCAATGCATTTTCAATGCAATCCAGAATTTTAAATTCCAATAGTATGTCAGATTTAAAAGTTCTCGAAGAATTCTATAAAATTATCACACCCAACAAGCAAGAAATGTTCGACCGATTGGCCGCTGAACGGACAAAACATTTAACAGTAGTAATGGAAAATGTTTATCAGGAACACAATGCCTCTGCAATTATAAGAACTTGCGATTGTTTTGGAGTTCAGGAATTGCATGTTATTGAACGCGATAATCAGTACAAAATTCAACGCGATATTGCTCTAGGAGCGGGAAGATGGGTAGACATGTACAATTACAATCTTGGAAATCAACCGGAATTGGATTGTATTCACAAATTGAAAAATCAAGGATATAAAATTGTTGCAACAACCCCACACACAGATGCATACACATTAAATGATTTACCGCTTGACGAACCCATTGCTTTGGTATTTGGAACGGAAAGACGCGGAATCTCCGATGAAATGAAGCATTTGGCCGATGACTTTGTACGCATTCCCATGTACGGATTTACAGAAAGTTTCAATGTTTCTGTTTCCGTTGCTCTTTCATTGCAAATGTTGAGAAATCGACTTGAAATGTCATCGCTAAACTGGAAACTCTCGCCAGAAGAGCAAACTTTACTTAAAATCAAATGGTGCACAAAAATTTTAAACGGAGGAGCTGAACTTGAAAAAGTGTTCAGAAAAATCAATAATTAAGTACTAAAAAGCTTCCCTGAATTTAAAAAGCCTATTTTTAACTAAAGTTTAAACCATTCCAATGAAAGTCATCTCTGCACTTACCTTATGGTTAGTCATATATTCAAGTTTGTCGATTGGATATGGACAAATTAGTATTCCATTATTACAAAATGATTTAAAGTGCATCCCATGTAAAGATCTTAATGCTGAAGAGGAAGACAAAATCGACTTGGCCTTCTTGTCATTTTTCGGAGACGAACAAGGGCGTGAAGAATCTTTAGCCACACTTCATGAATATGCTAATGACTCAACTTTTTCTAATAATGCACGGATTGTAAGTATTTTGAAGCTCATCGAATTATACACCATCGCTATCGTTGAAGAAAATGACCTCATTTATAACCTTGCACAATCAAAATATGGCTATGAAGATGGTATTTCAAATGGATCAGATACAGAGGATCGTATAATTCATGGAAAAAATGGCGCTGAAGAAATTTGTTTACTCTACGCAAAAGCTATTTTGCTATCAACAACTATTGAGACGACAAAATTCTTACAAAAAAGGAGATTGGATTATATCATCAATTCAGATTTAATAAATGAAATTTATGTGAACGACTTCAATAAAAATTTTAATGATGACAACGATTATTTCCCTTTTGAAGCGCTCTCAGAAATCAATAACAACGCCATTCATCAGGGAATTCAGCATAATTTTTATAATTTGGCAATGAATGATTTTAATGAAACCAATTATTATCCTTATAACGATTACATGGGATTAAGTTTAGGTTTCACCTCTATTTACGGTAAAGATTTATGGATTGGAGGAGAGTTTTCTGTAGATGCCGTAGCAAATAAAAATCCATTTCAAATTATCAATCAACTTTCGAGTGAACTTAATTACAGAACATCAAATATGGGGGTAAGTTACATGAAGAACTTAAGAACAAATACTAATGATTTGGCCTTTTTCCCATCAAGGATTACCAACTTATTTTTTCTAAACTTCAACCTCTTTCAATTTGGGTTTCAATGGGGAGATCAATTCGTTGACAACTCGAAATATTGGTTTTACAGACCAGAAATCGGAATTTCTTATGGAATTTTTTCACTGACATATGGCTACAATGCCATGTTTAACAAATCGGTAAGGGATTTAACGGAGAAAAGTATTGTTTCGTTTAAAATCTCCTATCCACTTATTAAATTGGGAAGATAAAATAGACAATAAATACCTTTAATAACCTTGATAAAATATCAATAAAAAATATCGTCCATTTAATTCACGAAACAAGAAATTTTATTACTATTGTATAGAAATTTGAACGCTATTTAGATTATGGGAAAAGGAGATCAAAAGACCGCTAAAGGAAAAAGAACGATGGGTTCTTATGGTAACTCAAGAAAAAGAAAAAGTTCAACTACTTCCGTTAAACCTTCAGTAAAGAAATCAGAAAGTGCTACCGCAGAAAAAAAACCTG
>JBILIM010000322.1:0-3021 GCA_044349985.1 Crocinitomicaceae bacterium | reverse complement strand
TTTCGGGTTTTCTCCCGACGAGAAACTCCCGAACCTTCGGGACTCCACCCCGCAATATATCTTTTATTGCTTTATTTCAATTATAACTGTTTCTTTAAACAGGGTACAAAGATAGTGTAGTTTTTGAGTTTTCCAAAAGGTTTGCTTGTTAAAAATAATTATTTCATTGATTTCACTTAATTTTGTAAGCTGTTTGTTACTTTTCACACAGCACGCATTTCATTTAGAAATTAAATCCTATGAAGCAATTGATTTCAACCCAAAACGTTATTTTGTCGTTGTCCGCTTTACTCCTTTTTTCATGCGGTAATGATCAAAACGAGAGTATAACAGACGAAAAAGCTGCGGCTCAAACCGAAACCGTTAAGCAACTTTCGGATGAGGATAAGTTCAGTCAGAAAATGGCTGCGATTGATTCGAATCAACAGCTTCAAGTAATTAATGGTTTGGCTTACAACAATCAATCTGAAATTTCTATTCAAGTGAATGGTTATCTCGATAGGAATGATCTAGAGGTGAAAATCGAGGAGGTTTACAATGATGCCAAAACTGGAAATAATGAACGAACCTCTTTTTATATCGAAGGAGGAAAGAAGTTTGCAACTCGTCAAATCATTTTTGACAATACCAAAAAACCAAGTGTTTTTACGGAACGTATTTCATTTTATGACAAAGACCAAAAAGTAATTTTTACTAAAGCACGCGAGGCTGAATATGAAGAGCTTCTCAGTACGGTAAACTTTAAGCCTGTTTCGCTTTTCGATTGTAAAATTGATCGCGCGATGAGAGCACTTAATGAAGAAGGGGAATTTGAAACAGCATTTCAAGGTTTTGTGGAAACCAAAACAGTAGATTATATTTTGGTCGGAGCGAATGCTGAAAATGGTTTTGTTTCTTCGTTAGCAGTTGTCATGCCTAGTGCTTTTACCTTTGAACTCAAAAGCAACCAGCAGAAATATATCGGTCAATTACTCGAAGTACAGTTTCAAAAAACAATGGAAGCGAATGTAGCGTACCAAGCACTTGTAGATATTCGTTTTAAATAAAGTGAATTGCACTCGTTAAGATTTTCTATCTTTAGGCCTTCAATTTGAAGGTGAAGAACGGAATTAAATATGTCTTGCAAAAATCTTTGGGCTTCCAAAATTATCTGTATGTCTTCGCATTGTTCAAAATTCGAACGTTAAAAAGCGACAAAAAAGAAAAAGATTTCTTTCATTTTATCAATTTACTTAGCGATAAGAATGGAGCAGTTCTCGATATTGGAGCGAACATTGGAATCATGGCTGTTCATTTGGCTCAAAAGGTTCCTAATGCGACTGTCCATGCCTTTGAACCTATACCGGATAACGCTTCTGTTCTAAGAAAAGTACTTAAGCGCTTTAAATTGACGAAGGTCAGGAGTTTGAAGTGCCTATAAAAAAGTTAGACACACTTTTTCCGGAAGATCGCATCCAAGGTATAAAAATCGATGTAGAGAATTTTGAGTATTTTGTATTAAAGGGTGGAATCACTATTTTGGAAATGCATAAGCCAATTATTTACGCTGAACTTTGGGATAATCAAAATCGAGAACTTTGTTTTGACTTGCTTCAAGAGCTTTCTTATGAAACCTATGTCATAGAAGGAAATGAAATGGTTATGTATGATCCAGTCCATCATAAAAAGCAAAATTTCATTTTCAAACCCAATTAATAGGGTTACTTTGCGTTTTTATTCATGATGCAAAAGAAATTTATTTCCAATCTGCTACTTGTAATTGCACTGAATCTTTTGGTGAAACCATTGGCCATTTTTGGAATCGATGCAACTGTACAAAATAAAGTTGGTGCAGAGGCTTATGGTTTGTATTTTTCGTTGCTCAATCTTTCGTTTTTATTTAACATTTTGATGGATGTTGGAATTAATAATTTCACCACACGAAATGTATCCAGGTATCCGCACATTGCGTCAAAATACCTTGGAAAATTGTTCAGTTTTCGAATTGTATTGTTTATCATTTATGCCTTAACCACCCTAACTATTGGCATTAGCCTTGGTTATCGTGACCAAAGTTTGTATTTTTTGTTGATTCTCATATTGAATCAATGGTTGGTTACCTTGATCGCATACATTAGAAGTCATTTTGGAGGCTTACAAATGTTCAAAACCGATGCCCTCATTTCCGTTTTGGATAAGTTGTTACTCATTTTATTTTGTGGCTATTTGTTGCTGTTACAGCCAACGGAACCTTTTTATATTGAATGGTTCATAGGTATTCAAACGGCTTGTTATACCTTAACACTATTGATTTCATTTTTCATCTTGTTGAAGCATATCGGTGTTCCTAAATTCGAATTTGATTGGGTATTTTCTTTTGCGATATTGAAAAAGAGCTATCCCTATGCGCTTCTTATTTTGCTAATGATGGCCTACACCCGCACGGATGCGGTAATGCTTGAAAGGATGCATCCAAATGGTGCACATGAGGCAGGTGTATATGCACAAGGGTTCCGGCTACTAGATGCATTTTTTATGTTCGGAATGCTGTTCGCGAATTTATTGCTTCCTTTATTTTCTAAACTCATTAAAGATCAATCTTCTCAATTGATTCCATTGCTTACAACATCTAGAAATTTATTGGTAGGAGGAAGTGTTTTATTGGCATTTCTTTGTGCAACTTATTCCGAATCGATACTAGGTTTTATTTATACCGAAAACACGATTGAAGCGGCATCTTGTTTTAAATTCCTGATGTGGGGTTTTATTGGCATGTCATTGAGTTTAATCTACGGGACATTGCTCACAGCTAAAGGCGATCTCCGATTTTTAAACCAACTTTCTGCAATAGGTATCGTTCTGAACGTCGCGTTGAATGCGTTACTTATTCCAAAATATGGTGCTACAGGATCCGCAGTTGCAACACTCATAACGCAATCAATGACAGCAGTTGTTCAAACCTTTTATTGCCATTCTAAACTTCAATTGGGTCAGCATACAGTAGAATTGTTAAGGCACCTTGGATTCGGATTCGTTTTGACA
>JBILIM010000321.1:0-3023 GCA_044349985.1 Crocinitomicaceae bacterium | reverse complement strand
TATGGATTTTATCCTCAAGCAAAAACAATAATGGGTGGTATTCAAATTAAATTTTAATCTTGATGAAAACGAAAACATATATATTTCTAGCTTTAATTTCAGCTGGTTTTCTAGCGTCCAGCTGTAAGAAGTTTCTCGCGGTGGATCCAGCTTATACGCAAGATGCAGAGAACTTCTTCCAAACAAAAGAGGATTATGAACGTGCGCTTACTGGAGCATACGATTTATTACAAGGTACATTTCTAAGTTTTTGGATTGGAGAAATTGCATCCGATAATGCCATCGCTGGTGGTGAAAGTGTAAATGATTCTCAAGGTCTTCATCAAATTGATGACATGACACACGGAGGTGTTAACAATGAGCTTCGAAACGTGCTCAGATGGAATTATACGGGTATTACACGTGTGAACTACATCATGGAACACAAGGACAATATCGACTTTGTTGGTAAAGATCAAATTTTGGCAGAAGCACGTTTTTTAAGAGCTTTTTATTATTTCGAATTGGTAAAATTCTTTGGTGATGTGCCCTTAATTATTGATAAAAGAATCGGAATAGATGAAGCCACATCTATCCCTCGCGCGCCCAAAGAGGAAGTTTATGCGCAAATCGAAGAAGATTTACTCGCAGCTTCAAGTGTGCTTCCTTTAAATGCCAGCCAAAAAGGTAGAGCATCAAAAGGCGCGGCACTCTCTTTACTTGGAAAAGCCTATTTGTATCAAAATAAATTCGCAGAAGCAGCTTCTACATTTGATCAAGTCATTGCAAGTGGCAAATACAGTTTATTTGCAGCATACGATCAATTATTCAGCGTGGCCAATGAAAACAATAGTGAAACCGTGTTCGACATTGAATACACCGGACTTGAAGGCGGAAGTTACGGTTGTTTGATTTGCCTTGAAGGTAACGCTGCTCCAGGTTTTCAGGGAATTAGACAATATAACGGCCCTGTTTATGGTGATGGAAACAGTTACAATCTGCCCACACAATCCTTGTACAATGCCTTCTCTCCTATTGATCCTAGACGAGACGCGACCATTCTAGATATTGAAGCATTTATCGCCACACAACCCAATCCAGAATCCATTACCTATGCAATTGGTGCCGGAGGTCATACGGGATACTACAATAACAAGTACATCAAAAGGCAAGGAGAATTTGGATTGCCCGACAATGATTTGACGAGCCCTGTCAATTATAGAGTGATTCGCTATGCGGACGTTTTATTAATGGCAGCGGAGGCGCATTTTCAAAATGGCAACACCTCTTATGCGCAGCAACTAGTGAATCAAGTGCGCAGCCGCGCGGGAATTCCCGGGATATCCGTTAATTCTGTGAATGTGATCTACTCAGAAAGAAGATTTGAACTTTCCGGTGAAGGACATCGGTTTTTTGACTTGGTTCGAACAGGTCAAGCAGCATCATTTATCGATGGTTTTGTTGTAGGTAAACACGAGTTGTTCCCTATCCCGCAAGTGGAAATAGATTTAGCTGGTGGAAATTGGTCACAAAATCCAGGTTATTAATTAATTTAAACATCTTAATTATGAGAATAGTTTTCAGTATTTGTTTGATTCTTGGTATAGTTTCATGTCAAAAAGACCACCCCGAGATGGGTAATCCGCCAAGTGAAGCGGATGCACAATTCAGTTTTGCAGGCGCTGTAAATAATGCAAACATCATAGAATTCACAGCTTCGAATCCAAATTTGCAATGCATTTGGGATTTTGGAAACGGAACTAAATCGCAAGGTGCTTTTGCGTCTGCAAGTTATCCTTATGCTGGAACATACACTGTTAAACTAACCGTGTTCAATAAAGGTGGAAGCAAAAGTTCAACGCAAGTGGTAAGTATCTCCCAAGACGATTTATCGCTTTTAAACAATCCTATTTTCAACATGTTAACAGGCGGAACATCGGGGCCTGGATACAAAACGTGGTACGTTGATTCCTTATCGGCAGCGCATTTAGGTGTTGGTCCAGATCCGGTTAGTGCCCTTGGAAATGTTCCCGAATGGTGGGCAGCAGGTGCGGCGGAAAAAGTTGGGTGTGGTTTGTATGATGATCGATATACCTTCAAATTGAATGGATTTAAAATGGACATGGTGACGAATGGAAATGTGTACGTTCACAATACCATTTCAGGATCTTTTCCCGGATCCTACATGAATCTAGGCGATTATACCGCCCCTTTCAACAATTTAATTGATCAATCGTGGACGGTTACTGAAGGAACAGACACTACCCTTTCATTATCAAACAATGCATTCGTCGGATTTTACACCGGTGTCAATACGTATAAAATTTTATCGTATACCGACTCAACCTTGTATTTACAATACGGACACCATGCAGGTGGTTTGAATTGGTACCTAAAACTCAAAGCACTTTAACAAACTTCAAATGAAAACAATGATTTATACCTTAATTACAATTGTAGGTCTAACCTTAATTACTGGTTGTGAGAAAGAACCCAATCAACCTGATGTAACATTGCCAGCTAACTTGGTAACCCATATCATTGTCAATACTAACGTCGTAGACGTTCATGCTACTGCCGACAATGCCAATTTTTTCACTTTTACATTTTATGAAAATGGGGATTCTACAATTATTGAATCGAACGAAGGAGCTGCCACTTACAATTTCAACGCAAGCGGAACATATGTCTTAAAAACAAAAGCGCATACCAATTACACTGACTTTATTGAAAAAACAGATACCATCAACGTTATCATAAATCAGGGTCAGACAGGGGCACCAACTTCAGGTTATTCTTCTCCGCTTTCCTATCCAGGATATACGCTCGTGTGGAATGATGAATTTACTGGAACCAGTTTATCTAACGACTGGGTTTTCGATATTGGAACCGGAAGCGGCGGCTGGGGTAATAATGAATTACAGTACTACACCAATCAAAATGCAACAGTTAGTAACGGACTATTGGAAATTAAGGCAAAAGCAGAAAATTTCAATGCCCAGCAGTTCACCTCTACACGTTTAAAAACGCAAGGTAAAAAGTCA
>JBILIM010000320.1:0-3025 GCA_044349985.1 Crocinitomicaceae bacterium | reverse complement strand
AAGTGGTAAGTGCAGGATTTATAACCAACACACTTGGTTACACACATCCCAAACACGAGAAAAAAGGATTGTATCCTGTAGAGCTCGAAACCGCTGTTTATTTGAAAACCTATGGAGAACGCAGGAGACAAATGATGATGCCGGTTAAACATTTTGGTTTTTGCGAATCTGGTGGCAATGACGGCACGAATCAGGGAGAATTTGTGAGTGTACTAAGAAATTTTGATTGGCAAAAAGGCCAGCGTTATACGTTACTCATTTCACGCAATGGCTATTCAAAATATAAAGACAGCATTTTTTCAATCGTTTCACTCGATCTCTATATTCATCAAGAAGATACAACCATAAAATATCCAATAGGCAGTTTGGCCATACCCGGTGCAGCACTCTATTTAGAACAGGAACAAGCCATGACGGTTTCAACACACACCAAACGGTGTTTTCTTGGAAAAATACCCTACATGGAATTTAAAATATTCAATTTCTTTATCAATCAACAGCCTCAAAATTTTGAATATTCGCAATGTCGTTTTGACTATCAAACCCCTCAGTATGCTTTGGCAGAATTACAGGATGACTACGGATCCGCAATGCTCACTGTTGGGGAAGCTTTCAAACTTTGCTCAGGTGCTTTTTATGAAGACCATTTTCGCTCGGGTTTAATCTATAACGAAGTATTTGAGGAGAACAAAAAATAATAGATCAAAAAAAAGACCATAGAAATTCTATGGTCTTTTTTCAAATAGGTTAAATACTATTTAAGAATGATTTTTTCCACGATTGAAGTGCCTTTAAGTTTTAGGAAATATACACCTGAAGCCATTTCTCCGAGAGAAAGCATTATGGGTTCTTCTGCAATAATTTCGTGCTCTAAAACCAGTTGTCCAAATGGATTAATCAATTCAAAAACACCTGACTGATTAGATTTTATAAACACCTCATCAATTACGGGATTTGGTGAAATTGAGAATGTATTAGGTTGCAGCCCAACCAATCCAGAAAAAATCACTTCAATACATTCAGAAGTATCAATGCATCCAGAATTTGAAACCTGAACTGCGTACACCCCATCCATTGGTGCAATAAAAATGGTATCGTTCTGACCTGCTATTGGCTGGTTAAGATTACAATCAATCCATTGATATGTGGCACCGATAACAAAAGGTGTTGTAAGTTGACTTAAAGGCTGATAAAATACCTGAGGTGAAACTGAAGGAATAACGGTTAATTGTGTTTCAACTATACTATCACAAAATCCATTTGGAAGGGTATCAAAATAAATACCGGATTGCGTGTAAACAGATGATCCGACAGAGAGACTATCACCCTCACAAATTGTAAATACTTGCTGATAATTAACCGTATTGCAAAGGGTTCCAAAGTTTGGACGCAACACAAATGGCTTAGCAAATGAGCTCCCAAATGATTCAACATTTGACCATGTGCCTAAAGTTGCCCAATTAACCCAAATTTTACCTGGTGTAAAAATTTGGTCGGTAACAGAAAGCTGAATAGTCGAATCAAATTCAATAGCGGTAACGACATATTCACCTGGTTGAAGTACAAGTAATCCATCTATCGGTAAGGTATTAAATTGAGAAGATATAGAAGAATAGATCAGCGTATCTGTTGCTCCAACAATTGTTGAAGGAACTCCATTTTGTGTATTCCAAATAACTGCTGCGTATTCTTCACCTAAATAACCTTGAACAAGGCCCATTGATATAGAAGTTAAAGTATCTGCCTCACTTATTGAAAAGGCTTGACCTAAATAACCACCAACACCTGCTCCTATTCCAAGTCCTCCAACAATATTTCCGTTATCACGACTATAAACACTATCAGAAATTTGAATGTTCCAACTTAATGTATCATTGGCATTTAATTGATCACCTTCATTGCAAGTCGAATAGGCTTTTACAGTGTATGTACTTGCATATGTTGGCGAAAATCCGTTAACTGAAAAATTTGCATTGGCTCCTGGAGCAAGAGATTGTGTCGGGCTACTAGCACTGTAAACTATAGCATTTGATGCATCTGTAACACTTACATTCATGGTAACACCTGTCAATTGCATAAGGCCATAATTTGAAATGGAACTTGTGAAAGGTGTTGGTGTATTCAAAACTTGACTTAACGGAATTTGGCTGTACTCGGATGAAGCAAAATTGCTAATTCCAGCATTGTAGGAAATATTTTGTTCCACTATGATATCATCTATAACCAACAAAAACTTATCATTTGAATTGTTTCGGAACGCAATCCAAACTGACTCACCGGCATAACTGGCTAAATCAACTTCTCTATCTGTCCAAGTAACGTTTTCGGCAGGAGTATTAAAAAGAATAGTCGAGTTGGTTACTTGATTACCTATCGATGAAGGGCCTCCGATTGGACCTCCAGGCGTTGAACTTTGCGTCATGATGCGCACCTGATAACCATCTGTATATCCCGCATCATAGGCTCTAGCCGACCATTTCAACTTTGTATTTGAAGGCAAATTAATTAAAGGTGTCCACATCCAGTCATCGGCAGGGCCAAAAGGCGAATAATATGAAGTACTAAATGCAACAGAGTCACTTACATTTAGACCAAAATCTTCTCTTCTTTCCCATGCTTCATTAACATAAGCAACCTGAACAGCTGGTGTACGATTATCAACATTAAAAAGAAGCCAACCATTTGGGAAGTTATACGTTCCTGCACCACCAGCAGTTGGACCAGAAATACCATCAAAGTCTTCGGAAAAAACGACCTGTGCTTTGGAATAAAATATTGAGAAAAATAATGCTGATAATAGTAATGTTCTTTTCATATGGAGCTTTAGTATCAAGTAAAAGTAATACTTTATTTAATAATAGGTATTTAAACAAATTGATCCATACCATTTAAACAGTAATAATTGCATCGCTTGATTTATGGATTCATAAGGCAGTTATAAATTATCCAATGGGCAGTTTGGCCATACCCGTTGCAACACTCTATTTAGATCATGAACAAGCCATGACGGTTTCAACATACACCA
>JBILIM010000319.1:0-3040 GCA_044349985.1 Crocinitomicaceae bacterium | reverse complement strand
AAGCAATCCCTATGAATACCTAAATTGTCATTTACTTTTTACCAACTTATGACAAATTCATATCCGGAAATTCAAAATCGAATATTTTATTTGAGGGGGAAAGCTGTTTTAATTGATAGAGATCTCGCCCAATTGTATAATGTCGAAACAAAAGTCCTTAATCAAGCAGTAAAGCGCAACAATTCAAGATTTATACAATGCCGAATTAAATTCACTTGCTGTAAGTGGAGGTCCCGATCAGAACCTTTGTGAAGGGCAATCGACTACACTTTTCGGTACAGGTGCAAGCACCTACCAATGGTCAAACAATGTACAAAACGGTGTTGGTTTTGTTCCTGTAGGATCAAATTCCTACATTTTAACAGGAACAGATGCTAATGGCTGTATTGGAACAGATACGGTTAATGTAATTGTAAATAATACTTCCTCTTCCTCCCAAACCCAAAGCGCGCTCGATAGCTATACGTGGCCGGTGAATGGGCAAACGTACACACAAAGTGGAACGTATACAGCCACAATTCCCAATGCGGCGGGTTGTGACAGCATCATTACCTTAAACCTGAGTTTAAGCTACACGGGTATTGATGAACTTTCACCAAATCACGGTAAAACCTTGGTTAAGATCACCGACCTCAACGGCAAAGAATCACCGTTTAAGAAGAATAGTGTATTGCTCTTCATTTATGAGGATGGCACCGTTGAACGGGTGTTTGAGGTAGAGTAAGAAACAGAATGAGATCGAGGAATTACTTGAGTTTGCAATAAAAGAACAACACGCTCTATACGCATTTCAACCGTTTGATTGCAATTAACAAAACAAAAAATGCCACTTTTCAGTGGCATTTTAAAAATTAGTGTTCGATTAAAAAACTACTTCACTACAAGCTGCTTCATTGCAGCACTTCCATTGCTCGTTACTCGAACGAAATAGGTTCCCGAAGCAATTTCACCCAACTTAACGGTTATTGATGAAGCGGCTACCTTATTAGTGTATATCACCTGACCTTGAAGGTTTAAAACTTCAACCGCATCTATGATTCCCAATTTATTTTGAACTACAAATTCGCCTTCTGAAGGATTCGGATAAACAAATAAAGCGTTTGCCAAAGCCATTTCCTCAATTCCGGTATCATCTATCAAACAGAACGTTTGGCTGTTGGTAGTACCGAAGTTGGCTTGTGCTTCTGTGATTTCTGCTTCAACCGTCCCATTGTATAAAATTTGATACGTTCCTGCGCCACCATTTGCCGCGGAACAACCTGTCATACCATCACCATAGGAATCATTTATGGTAAATGAGTAACAGTCGTAATCCAAACAGAAATCTAGATTAATCGTAATGGGATTGTCATCAACATATCCGGTTCCACTGTATAAAACAGCCCCTCCATCGATAGCTAATTCCCAAGTGGTTTCGCTTGCCCAACAATCCAAATTCAAATTTAAACTTGCCGTCTGACCGTTTACTACCGTCGTGAACGAAGAAGTTGTGATGTTATTGGTCAGGTTTTGATCCGTAGCACCATTTGGATTGACTACCTCAGCAGTAAACGTATGAGCTCCCCCTGCAAGCGTTGCATTCGGAAGGGTAACTGTTGTTGTTTGCCACTGACTCAAATTTCCAGTCCAATTGAATGTAAGGTTTTGATTGCCGTCAAATCCGTAGCTTATTGTTGCTGAAGTAAGTGCATCCGTTCCAGAATTTGTTATGGTTACTTGCGGAGATACTGTTCCTGTACAAAGTGTACCACTTACACCTAGTGGATTGTTAATCCCTGCATCTAGAGCAATACTAGAAGAACCGGAAGGATCGTAACCATCAATAAACGCTGCACCCGAATTTGTTGGATCCAACCATGCCTTCAATTGATTGGTATTGTTGCTCCCGGAAGGATTCCATGAATTACAAAGTCTTCCATAGTAATCCGGAGCTGAAAGGTTGGAGCACGAAGCACCACCACCCCAAAGTTGACCGATAATTCTGCGGTTCTGGTTGAATAACGGAGAACCTGATGACCCACCTTCAGTCGTTGTATTTCTATCCCATTCAACCTGCCAAACACCATTTGCCTCTGAACCCATTGCCGTAGTTGCGACTGCTGGTGCATCGTCAAACGAAATCTTTTTAATGTCTCCTGAAGGGTGATGAATAGAAACCGTTGATGTTGGCGCTGTTGTCGTGTTGTCCCATCCACTGAAATAAGGCGAATATGCTGCAGGAACTGTTCCTCCAACCAATCCACCTGTGATTTCTACCAAACAAAAATCTGAAGGCGTCCTTCTTGAACGCAAAACAGCACCTGACAAAGACTGGAATGTAGGTGAAGATGCTGGATTTGTGCATGCCGTTGCCTGCCAGTTGAACCTGAAAATCCATGTTGCCGGATTCGAATAACAGTGATTTGCAGTTAAAACATATGGTTTACCATCATTTTGTGTGTTGTTAATCAAGGCTCCTGAACAAAACCCGTTACTTCCTGAAACCAACATCACCGCACTGTTTCGCTCGTTTGTCCAAGGTGCACCATCTGTACAATTGACATTCATATTGCACGATCCTGAACTTCCAAACGCCTTTTCAATGTACTCACTTGACGTACGGTACCCATGAGTTACGGTTGTTAAGGTCAAATTGCAAGGTGTTTGAACATTGGCTGCTGGAATAAAATATTCAACTATTGCAGTATTTCCGGGCACGAGTTCGGTTCCCAATTGCCCTTCGTAAATGTGATTTTGAACGAACTTTCCGAGAATAAAATCTTTTTGCGGATTGTACACATACAATTCATTTCCTTCAGGAATAGAAAGATTTTCAAAGGTCAAATTGACGGTTAACGCGTTTTCACAAACCACTTTCAACAACCATATTTTGCCACCACCAGGAAGATCAATCCACGTTCCAGAGTTGTTAAAATCATAATCTACATCCTGGTTGAATCCAAAGCGCCATGGACCTGTTTGAAGTTCATCATTGATTGCATCCTCCGCACGCAATTGATTCACATCAGGCGAAGCAAAATTTGCTGTCCAAATGTTTTTA
>JBILIM010000318.1:0-3043 GCA_044349985.1 Crocinitomicaceae bacterium | reverse complement strand
GCAAAAAATAAAATTGGGAATAATTAAGGAGGGAAAAGTTCCACCTGATCACAGGGTTGCACTTACCCCGAAACAATGTAAATCGGTTCAAATTATTTATCCCAATGTGGAGGTTGTCGTTCAGTCTAGTCCCATTCGTGCATTCAAAGATGAAGCCTATTCAAATGAAGGAATAAAAGTGGTTGATAATCTTCATGATTGTGACATAATAATGGGTATTAAAGAGGTTAAAGTTGAAGATTTAATTCCCAACAAAAAGTTTATTTTCTTTTCGCATACCATAAAAAAGCAACCTTATAACAGGGAATTGTTAAAGGCAATTTTGGCGCAAAAAATTCAGCTGATTGATTATGAATTGTTGAAAAATAAGCAAAATAAGCGCATAATTGGATTTGGAAGATATGCAGGAATTGTTGGGGCTTACAATGCCTTTATAACATTAGGATTGAAAACGGGGTCCTTTTCTTTGAAACCGGCCCATGAATGTGTCGATCGAAAAGAGTTGGAAGAAGAATTGAAAAAAGTAATTCTACCGAACAACTACCGCATCGTGCTTACTGGATTTGGTAGGGTAGGACATGGTGCAAGAGAGGTAATAGATTTGTTGCCAATTAAAGAGGTAACACCGGAAGAGTTTTTAGCTGAAGATTTTGACGCTCCTGTTTTTACACAACTTGAAGCTGAAGATTATTACGGAAGAAAAAGTGATGATGCTTTTGATAAGACTGAATTTTATTCGAATCCAGAAGTCTATAAATCAACATTTGGAAGGTATCTCGACACAATGGATATGTATATTCCATGTCATTATTGGAGCAGTAAATCCCCAGTAATTTTAAGCGCAGAAGATTTAAAAAAATCAAATGGTAGGCTGAAGGTAGTCGCTGATATTTCTTGCGATGTAGACGGTCCGATTGCTACTACGATTCGTTCAAGTAAAATTGAAGATCCAATTTATGGATACAATGTGTCAACCGGATTAGAGGATGATTTTCGAAAAAATGATGTAATTGCCGTCATGGCTGTTGATAACCTCCCTTGTGAATTGCCTTTAGATGCTTCAGAAGATTTTGGTAACGATTTATTGAAATTGGTTTTTCCAGCATTGTTCAAAGAAGATCCGGATAATATTATAGGTCGGGCAAGTGAAACCAATCATGAAGGTAAATTAAATCCTGATTTTAGTTACCTGCAAGATTACGTTGATGGAAATGAATAAATTATGGAAAAGGCAGACAATAAGGTAATTAAAGGTTGGGTTTTTTACGATTGGGCGAATTCGGTTTATCCACTGATTATAAGCTCGGCCATCTTCCCAATTATGTTCGAAAAAATGACCAGCGTTAAAGATCTGGAAGGGAAAACGGTTTACGATACTATATCATTTTTTGGATTCGAATTTAAAAACACTGCTTTTTATGCCTATTTGGTTTCGTTATCATATATTGTAGTCACTTTCATAACACCGTTGCTTTCTGGAATTGCAGATTATTCAGGTCAGAAAAAGCGATTTCTTCAATTCTTTTGTTTTCTTGGCGCCATTTCGAGTTCGCTATTATTCTTTTTCAATCATAAAGCTAATGGGGAAATCCCGGTTCAAATTGGTTTTACGATTCTTCCATTGTTCTTTGCTAGTATTGGTTATTGGGGAAGTTTGGTGTATTACAATTCCTATTTGCCCGAAATCGCACCCGAAAATGAGCACAATGCTATTAGTGCTAGAGGTTTTATAATGGGATACCTTGGGAGTTCTATTTTATTAATTATAATTTTAATTTTGACTCAGTTCACGAAGGTTATGCCTATCAATTACGCATTTCCATTGGTTGGTTTGTGGTGGTTAGGTTTTGCCTTTTACACGTTTAGAAGATTGCCAAAACCTAAAGTAAAAGCAAATACGGAACACGCACTTTCCAAAGGATTCAAAGAATTAAAAAAGGTATGGAAGGATATTCAATCTCGAACACCTTTAAAGCGCTATTTGGCGAGTTACTTTATGTTCAATATGGCGGTTCAGACCGTAATGATTATGGCTACAGCATTCGCCAATAAAGAAATAATTGGTATCCAAACAACAGATTTAATTGTAAGTATTTTGATTATCCAATTTTTAGGAATGTTGGGTTCATTTTTGTTTTCAAAATTGGCCAATAAAATGGGAAATAAACTCGGTTTAAGCATTGCTATAGTGGTTTGGATAACACTCTGTATGTATGTGTATTTTGTTGTTTATCTTCCTTGGCAGTTTTATATAGCCGCAGCAGTCGTAGGTCTGGTAATGGGAGGAATTCAGACCTTGGCACGATCGACCTATTCACGAATGTTGCCAGAATCTGAAGACAATACATCTTACTTCAGTTTTTTTGATGTCAGTGAAAAAATTGGATTGGCAATTGGGACCTTGTCGTTTGGAATAATTGAAACCCTATGGGATATTAGAACGTCTGTTTTGGCTTTAATTATTTTCTTTGTATTGGGCTGGACACTTTTGATGCGTGTGCCATTTCATGAAAAAAATCAAGGCTAAAGTAAATAGAATGCATTAAAGTTGATTCGATTTAAATCGTATCAAATCGCTGCCAACAAACACGTTAAGATCACTTTTATTTCTTATAGAAAGGCAATTTAACCACCTTGGCTTTTACGCCTTTATCACGAATTTCAATGAAAATTTCGCCGTCCAAATGTGCGTGTTCAATAGCAACATACCCAAGTCCAATTCCAACTTTCATTGATGGGGACATGGTTCCTGAAGTAACTTTTCCAATGGTATTCCCTTGGGCATCGATTATAGGGTAATCATGGCGAGGAATCCCACGGTCAATCATTTCAAATGCGATTAATTTGCGTTTAATGCCAGCATCTTTTTGATTTCTAAGAAATTCAGCATCAACAAAATCTTTCGTGAACTTTGTGATCCATCCTAAGCCTGCCTCCAAAGGCGACGTAGTATCATCGATATCATTACCATACAAGCAGAAGCCCATTTCGAGTCGAAGTGTATCTCGCGCAGCCAGACCAATGGGCTTAATTCCAAAAGAAC
>JBILIM010000317.1:0-3051 GCA_044349985.1 Crocinitomicaceae bacterium | reverse complement strand
ATGTTCGAAAAAAGAGTGAATTCGAGTCTGAGCATGTAATTGGAGCAATAAATACACCTTTGAATCAACTTAACGACTATTTATCAGTCTTTCCGAAGGATAAACATTTCATTTTGCATTGTGCAGGCGGGTATAGAAGTATGATTGCAGCTTCCATATTAAAATCGAGAGGATTTGAACAATTTGAAGATGTTGTTGGCGGAATGGCTGAAATAGCAAAATCGAGTATTCCTAGAACAGATTATGTTTGCCTATCCCAGTATTATAATTTAAATGAAAATTGATGAAAGAATTTTGGAATAACCGATACGGACAAGATGCTTACGCATATGGAACTGATCCTAATGACTTTTTAAAGACTTTAATAATAAAGGGGAATAAGAAAATTCTTTGTATCGCTGAAGGTGAAGGTCGTAATGCGGTCTACTTAGCTTCCATCGGACATGAGGTAACATGCGTGGATTATTCCGAAAAGGGACTTGAAAAGGCTCAAAAATTGGCATCTCAATCGGGTGTCAACCTAAATTTAGTTTGTGCAGATCTGAATGAATTTGATTTTGGTCTTGAAAAATGGGATGTTATTGTTTCTATTTTTGGTCATTTCCCATCAGCATTACGACAATCGGTGCATAGGAACTTTTTCGCTGCTCTTAAGAAAAATGGGCAAGTCATTCTTGAGGCATATACCAAGGAACAATTGAAATACAATACGGGTGGTCCACAGTCCGAAGAAATGCTCTATTCGGAAGACCTTCTTAAAAGCGATTTTGAGGATTTTGGTCAACTTGAAATTATAGCAAAGGAGCGCATGATTCATGAAGGGCAATTTCATAATGGACTTTCCTCGGTTGTTCAAGTTCATGCAATAAAAGTTTAAAGGATTATTAATTTATTAAACATCAAAAATTTGTTAGAGAAATGATGAATGTAAAAAGCATAACCAGTAATTGGAATCTAATTAAAATCTTACGAATAGCAATTGGCTTTTTTATTTTGGTCGATGGTTATCAAAGTCATGAGTGGGTTATTTCTCTGCTCGGTATAGGTTTCATCGCAATGGGTTTGTTGAATATGGGATGTGGATTTTCAGGTTCTTGCAATGTCAATCAAGCATGCGATAATCAGATGAAGGTATCAGAAAAAGATAAATTAAACAAAATGTAATTTGCTAAAATTTCAGCGCCAGACTCCCACAAATAAATGTATTTATGTTTGAATTTATTCCATTCGATTTTGGAAATATATCTTGGTCTGAAAAATACATTTTACCTTCAATTCTAAATTTTAAATAGTCGTTAAAATGGTAATCCAGATTCAGCGAAGTTCCCCAAATATTTGCGCCGTTAAATCCTTCTGGTTTGATTTGAATGCCATCGGTATCGTTAAAGAATTCGCCACGAGCAGCAATTTTAAGATGATCGGATATCAAATAGTCAACGATTAAAAAAGGACTGTTCCAAATACTATACGTGTTTGAATTTTTTGTTTTCTGCTCTAACCCCAAATCAAATCCGAAATATAAACTCGATTTTTTTGACCAACTCCAAATTCCAAAAAGGTTGTTGTAATACCTCATTTTTCTGGAAGTGTCCGGATAAACGGTTCCAATAAAACTGCTCCAGTTTAGTGTGAAATTCTTACTTGCTTGCCAGTTGACTTGTGTACCAATGGAAAGCAGGTTGTTTCCTTCAATCTTGGCAATGCGCTGCCATCCATTAAGTGCAAGCAATGACATGGTTAGTGAATCTTTTAGTTTGTAATTCACTTTTAATCCATTCATGTAGTATGGTGAATTTTCAGCTACCAACGAACGTGTTAAGGTGGGATTGTCAAATGAAACTGCGCTTTCAAGACCAATGTGGGAAGGAAGAATTCCGAATTCAATGCCGAAACGATTGTTTTTCCCTAGTGCACATTTAACATTAGCCTCATGAATGAATCTTAGCATTGATGGCTCATCTGCGTAATTCTGTATGACATAAGAACCTGTTTGAAAAATAATTCTTGAGGTGAATTTCTTGTGTGCCAACTGAACGCCTAAAGTACCTAGATTCAAACCAAATTGGTTATGAAGGTTGTGATTGTACAGATAGGGAAGACGCCTTGTTTCGGTGGGTCGGTTGAGATCATACCCATAAAAAAGGTCAATACTTCCGGTTGGTGTTACTTTAATGCTTTCATTTTCTTGAGAGAATCCTTGAGATATTACGAGAAATAATAATGTGAGGGTTGCGAATTGTTTAAGCATTTCTTTTTATAAAAACGAATTTGAAATTAACAAAAAACTATCGGTTTCAATTAAAATTTTATTGATTGATTATTATTAAAAATGCGTTTGATTCTTGTCCGCTTTATTTTATCGAGTCCAACCTATCTTGCAAACAAAAAACCATGAAAAGAGCTTTAATCATCTTACCTCAAAACGAATTTCGCGACGAAGAATTTGAATGGACTTACAAAAAGTTAATTGAGAATGGGATTGAAGTAACCGTTGCCAGTCATTTCAAAGGTGCCTGTTTTGGGGTTAAAGGCAGTTCCGTGGAAGCATCACATTCTATTGCAAACGTTAATGTTTTTCCTTTTGATGCGCTGATATTTATTGGGGGGCCAGGTTCAGAAGAATTTTTTGACGATACGGAAACAAGTCGTCTGATAGATGAAGCCATCGGACTTAATAGATGGATAGGAGCGATTTGTTTAGCGCCGAAAATTCTGGCCTTAAATGGTGTCTTGAAAGATTTGGAGTTCACGGCTACTCCCGCTGCAGTGAAAGAAATTATCAATATGGGAGGAGTTTACAAAGACGACCAAGTAGTTGTGGATAAAAACGTTATTACTTCAAAAGGACCGCAAACCGCCAAAAAATTTGGTGAAGTAATTTCAGAAAAAATTTTACTAGAGTCTATGCTGAAAAGAACCTTACTTGATGGGTACAATAAAGGCAAATTTTCTTTGTAGATTTTTGATGTATGATTTCCTTCAACATTCCTTATTTTTACGTCAACATCTTTTGAAATGAAACTAATCGGGAGTATTGTATCACTTTTTTTG
>JBILIM010000316.1:0-3056 GCA_044349985.1 Crocinitomicaceae bacterium | reverse complement strand
CAATTTTACCGATTTCGATCCGATTGATTGCGATTCCTGTTCGAAGTTCTAAATCTGCCTTCATCTCATCATACTTCTCAGGGGTAATCAAGTCAATTCGTTCGTAGTTAATTGTTTTACGCGTTTCGTGTTTTACCAACCATAAATTTTCAAGAACAAAGGTTAGAACAATTACGAAAACATTAATAATTAAAACTTCTGTTAGGCTAATTTGATTTGAAGCCAATGAGTTAACAACACTTATTCCTATAATAAGGAACAAGTAGGTCATTTCTTTAATTTCGATAGCATCTGTTCGGTATCTAATGATTCCAAAAATGGCGAATAAACCTAGTCCCATTCCCGTATCTATGTCTAATTTTTTCAGGCCAAAACACAAGAAAAACGTAATTGTACCAATTAAGTAATAGGTAAATAGATAATCTTTTCTTTTGGTTTTAGGATAGTATAAAAAGCGAATAAGTAAGGTTAGAACGGTCGTGTTTACTAATAATCTCGCGAGCAGTGCAAGAGCATCGTCATCATAAAGAACCCAGGAGTTAATGATTTCTGTTTTAAGCAGCATTGGTGTTAATTTTTTTCAATGTTAGTAATTTCTTTTTAAATCGGTTGAATTTTAATCCATCCTTGGCGTATAATTCTATTGATCCGATACAATATTTACTTAGGCGGTATGGACGAATACCTTTTCTCTTCATTAACTGAAAAAAAGATGAATTTCTGTTCATTACCTCTTGTTTTAATTCAGCAATAATCAAATTTTCAAAAGCGTGAAGTTCATTTTCCCATTTAAACGTTAAATTCAAATCGAGTGTTAGTCTTTCATTCAAATGTTTGTGCACAAGTGTAAGGCGTGTGAACGAATTCCACATCACTGGATGAAGATTTTTGTCTTGTTTCAATACTTTCTGCACAAAGGTTAGCGATTTATCATCGAGACTTTCGGGAAAATTTTCAACCTTTATTCGACTTTTATTTGTTCTTCCTTTGAATTTGTGTTTTATTTCAAGAAATATCAAGTTTGATTCTACATACTTTCGATATCTAACTTTAAACCGATTTGTTCTTCCATTGTGATGGTCTTTAAAAAAGGTAAAGTTGTCATCGTCGAAATATAGACTTTCATAAAATGGTAATCGGGTGCCTTCAATTTCTAAAATTTTGTAGTCGGCTGCCAAATCAGGAAGAATTTGAACAAGTTGTTTTTTAGAGAATGCAAATTTGGTATCAATGCGATTCATTAATTTAACGCGATCCATCTCTAAAAGGGAAATGGGTTCAAAATCCAGTAGTATATTTGAAATGTTTTCGGATAACATTAAGTCAAAGTTAGTTTTATTGTATTATTTCTGCGATGGATTTTTAATTTTTTCTTGAATATTTTAGTTTTGATCAACATTTAACATGGTTTAGAATTCGATGGTCTTTCAGAATTTAAAAAAATTTATTTATTTAATCGATCGGCAAATGACGGGTAATCCTCAAGATGCTGCAAAAAAAATGGAAGTTTCTGAACGAACCATACACAATTATTGTCATTTGATAAGGAACGAATTAGGTGCGCCATTGATTTATGATAAATTTCGAGGTACTTATTTATTTGATGGTCATGGTGAATTGGTTTGGGAATGGGTAGAAGGTGTTGATAGCATCATGGACACTGCGTCCTTCAAAAACAAAAGGTTAAATTGCTTAAATGAAATTTTAAACAGTTCGATAGCGAAAAAAACGGGCAGCGTTAAAACGATTGCGAAAAACTTAAAGATTTCCGAGAGAAATGTACATTATTACATTGAAACACTCAAGCTTGAGTTCAATGTTCCCCTTTATTTTGACCGAAAAATTAATTCCTACACCTTACAAACAACAGGCTGTTTATATTTTCGATGGCGCGAAAATTAATTTTTTAACAGACTGCAAAATAAATGCACTCAATGTTTATAGATTTGCATCGTCAATTGAAAGGTTGATAGCGATTCCCGAAAAGCTTACAGAGTAGGGGTTTTTATTTAACGTTAAAATTTCAACAAAATGAAAAAAGTATTTAATTTCGTTGCTGTTGCTTTAGTTGCAACTGCATTAGTTAGCTGTGGTGGTGAGAAGAAAGAAGGTGAAGCAGCTGCTGCTGATTCAACTGCTGCTGCTACTGAAGCTGCTCCTGCTGAAGAGGCTGCTCCTGCTGATACAGCTGCTGCTGAGGCTGCTCCTGCTGATACAGCTGCTGCTGCTACTGAGGCTGCTCCTGCTGCGAAGTAAGAATTCAAAGATTTTATATAGGTTCGATCATACCTGTAAACAAATCAAAAAGCGTGCTTGTCACGCTTTTTTTTATTTAGTTCAAATGAGAAAGAAAATAGTTTTGTTAGGTAGTGGGGAATTGGGTAAAGAATTAACCATTTCCTTACAAAGGCTTGGGCAATATGTTATTGCTGTTGACAGTTATTCTAATGCTCCGGCAATGCAAGTTGCACATGAATCTGAAGTTATTAATATGCTGAATGGCGATGACTTAGATGAAGTTGTTAAACGCCACAAACCCGATATTATAATTCCTGAAATTGAGGCCATTAGAACAGAGAACTTGTATGCATATGAGCAGCAAGGGGTGGTTGTTGTTCCAAGTGCAAAAGCTGTAAACTATACGATGAATAGAAAAGCAATTCGCGATTTGGCTGCTAAAGATTTAGGAGTTAGAACCGCACCCTATTGCTATGCTTCAACATTTATAGAGTTTCAAAATGCCGTAACACAAATTGGTTTTCCTTGTGTAGTTAAACCTCTGATGTCCAGCTCAGGTAAGGGACAGTCTGTTATTAAATCAACTGAAGAAATTGAATTGGCTTGGAGATATGCCTTGGAAGGTTCAAGAGGTGATTTGATGGAGGTTATTGTGGAAGGGTTTATCAATTTTGATTACGAAATCACTTTGTTAACCGTAACTCAAAAGAATGGGAGCACTTTATTCTGCCCTCCAATCGGACATAGGCAGGAAAGAGGGGATTTTCAGGAGAGTTGGCAGCCTATGGAAATGAACGCGAATAATTTAATTGAGGCGC
>JBILIM010000022.1:0-11512 GCA_044349985.1 Crocinitomicaceae bacterium | reverse complement strand
ATATTCAGCGAGTGCTTGAATTAGCGCCATAATTGCACCTTCATCTCCCGGTTTCGCCTCCCGAATTGTCATTATTGGACACCAGCAAGGTTAAACCTTAGTCTCAAACCACAACTCATATTTCCTGTAGGGAATGCTGTGGCAATTTTTGGTGTATTTATTACTTGATCGTAATAAAATTGTACCGTTAAATTCTGCGATACATTATAATCCGCAGAAGTTTTAATGGAAACCACACGCTGACCAGCAGTTGCCTGATTCGTGTTTTCGATAATTTTGCGAATTACGGTAATGTTATCTCTGAAAGTGATGTCTACACGTAAATTAATATCGCTTGCAGGAAGTTTTTCAATTGGAAGTTTCACCTTGGAGAACTTATAACCAGAACCAATCACCCATTCTTTACCATTCACCTCTGTTACCTGATTGTTGTTTAAAGAAAGTGTTGCCGAACGGTCTTTTTTAAATTCGAATTTGGTAATCAATCCCTGACCTTTAATGTTCCAGGTTGCATCAAAACCAAGAAGAGGTCCAAACTTTTCGGTTATGGTGATGTTCTGCATTTGACGATCTGCAATGAAATTGTTATTGATATCAAAAGCTGAAGCATCGCCGTTATTATCAAATACTGCGTTCAAGTTGGTTTGTAATCCTGTAACGCTGATCGAGCTGCTGTAGGAATGTTTAATTACAAAGTTCTTGAATAGCTTTTTAGCGAAATTGAATTTAGTCAATCCATTATAATTAACCGACCAGTTGGGTAACGGCATGTTTTTAACCGGATTGATGTTCTTTTCATTGATTCCTCTATTGGTATAGGAGGTTAAGAAGGCACCTGTTACCACTTCTTGTTGAGATCCGCTGTACCCCGTATAGTAACCAGAAGATAGTGCGTTTGCATTGTTATTACCTTGACCAAGCAATTGAGAAACGTCTCTACGATTTTGCAACAATTGATCAAAAACAGAAGATTGGTATTCATTACCCAACAAGGCAAATGCGGAACTCAAAGACACATTGGAATAGGTTAGTGTTCCTGTTTGTACACGGCTTTGACCCTCAAACACCTGAGTCGAATCATTCCAACGGAAAAATTCACTTGAATTGTTACCAAAAGTTCGGTTAAGGGTAAGTTCAATGGTTACATCTTTCAGCGGTTCTAATGAAGCACGAAGATTCAAATTCTTAGAATGCGTCATGGTAAATTGCTTATTCAAGCTTTCATTCTTAACCAGCCAACCTTGACCCGCAGCGGTTGTAGCGATGTTATAATCGGTTTGTCGGCCTAAAATGTCATACTGTTGTTGACCAAAAACAAATCCTGCCAAAGGCGCATCGAATCCTCCATTGAAACCAAGAACTCGAGTTTCTTGATTGTACCCAGGCAACAAGGTTCCATCATTCAATGCATAGGTTCCAGAAACATTTCGAACAGTCATTACAGCTCTTGCAAGGAATCCAGCAACCGGGTGTACTTTCCCTCCACGTTTCTCTTCTGCACGTTTTTGTCGCTCTTCTTTACGCTTTTTTCGCTTTGCCTTTCTGCGTTCTTTTTTTGTCATTTCTGCTTCAGGCGTTTCTTCTCCCCCATCAACAGCAGTTTCCGTTTTAGTTTCATTTTTTTCACCCGTATTACGCACCCCAACTTCTTTGGCTGCTACAGCTCCACGACCTCCTTTACCATCGCCCAACACTTTCTTAAAATATGGGATTTTATTGTAGAGATTTGTAAAATTCAACTGTGCAGTTACGTTTACTGTTCTATTGTTTTGTATGATATTACCAAATTCAGATTGGTTTAATGGGGCTCTTTGCCAATTGTAAGTTCCGCCATACTTAAAGTTTGCTGTCATCCAATCCGTAGCCGGTATCTTATCCAAAGGAAGCGTATAATTCAACGCATACGTATGTGAATAATCCGTAGTAGTACCAAATGTTGAAAGTTGATCTACTACTGTATCTCTAAATTGTTGGAACCCTTCCGGATCAAGTTTTCGATCTACACGCCCATCTCCTTCTGCGAATAAGGCTTGATTCGTGGCATTAAACGTAAATTTTAAATTTTTTGTTAAGTCGTAACCTAAACTGTAGGTTCTGTTCCATGTGAAACGCTTCACGTAAACAGGCTGAAATTCATAATCCGGAACCATGTTATTCCTAACCTGTCTTTCATTATAAGTTCTGAGTATGTCGTTTGTAAATGAAATATTTTTCGGGGTCAGGTATAAATTGAAATCCTTAATAAGCGTAAACCATTTTGATTTCTTCAAAAATTCATTGTTTTTAAAGGGTTCAAAAGGTTTAGCCGTGAATGAATAGTTGTAGTTCAATCCGGCTGTCCATGTTTTTGTTAAATCGGATTTCGTATTGAAGTCTCTTCTAAGATTTTCAGCAAATGCGTAATTGGCCGACCAGTTAGAAATTCTCCAAAAGTGTGCGGTAGCTCCTGCCTTTAATTCTTTTCTAACATTGGTAAAATTGTAGGATTTGCGTTCGTTAAAATCCTGTCCAAGTTTCGCGCGTTCTTTTCGAGTAGCTAAATCGTAATCACTCAATTTCACATCTGGATTGAACGGATCGTATTCAGGATTTATTAACCCTAAGGAATATGCATAGAAGAACGGTAGTGAAACGGCAGCCCTTTTACCGAAGAATTGACCAAGTTGAACATTGGCATTCATATCAACGCCTATTTTTTCGTTACGTTGTCTTTCCTGAACACGACTTTCAACACTTCCCCAATTGATTCCTGAATAATTCCCTGAAGCAGACACATTTGCAAAATCAGCAAGTTGAACCTGCATTTGTGCCACTGCAGCCGAGCCACCTTCACTTACGAAATCGGTCAGACGCAATTCATTAATCCAAATGATTGCACATTCTGCATCACTGTTGTCGGGCCATGGATTTTCTTGATTTACACCAGGATTGCGGACACCGACCATCAAGGTCTTTATTCCTTGCAGATTGGGACTTCCTTTGACCTTAAGCACCCGCTTCGGATTGGCAGGATCGATATCACTGTATTCCACAACATAGGAAACATCTGTGCTACCTGAAGCTATCAGCTCATTGCGTTTCTTTTTAAGATTCAAGAGATCGTCAAATACAATTTCCACGTTGTTTTCTTCTGGCCAAATTTCTTCAGCTACAGTAGACCCCCAATCGGTGGTATAAAGCGGTAATTCGTATTCGTAATAGTTATCGTTGAAGTCGGTTCCCAATCGTACGAACAAGGTTACATCTTCGTCATTTAATGGAAGATTTTGCAATACTTCTTCTGCGTGAACGAACATTTTAAGCTTTTTATACGTACGTACATCAAATTGTACATTGCGATATGCCGCTCTCGCATCTCCATCTTGAAGGTTGCAAACATCAAGAACCAATGACTGCTCGTTTAATTGTCTTTGGAATGTCTGTGAAGGGTCTACTTCACGAATAATGCCAGGAGGGATTTCGTATTTAATTGGACTTCTTTGATCGTTCTCCTCTACGTTAACAGCTGCAATATTGAAAGTGGTTAGATTTGGATCGGTTTGAACACTTTCACCTGGTGCAGTAAGGTCTTCTAAATAACGACGCCATTCACCGCGAATAAGTTCGAGTCTGGCAAAACGCAAAAGAACTTCTTCATCAAAATCTTTCATGAACATGCGCATGAAGCGAATAGATCTGAAGTCTTGAATACCGTTTACTTTCTTTTCGTAATCAAGTATTGGAATTTTAAATTGGTACCATTTTTCTGTTTTTGTGCCGTTTTGAAACGTTTGAACATTGGTGATAAAGTTTTTACCTACCTGCATGTCGCCTGGTCGCAAACTGACACGGTACTGGAAATAACTTTCCGATTCTGCAAGGTTATTATCCTGATTGATGTCCTCAATATCTGGAAGATTGGTTCCCTGGGTTGGGTACCCATCCGCATTTGCCGTATCCGACATTTCCGTTGTTGGAGAATTGCCCTCCATTCCATTGTACTTTTTATAACGTTGTAAAATGTTCAATGTGTCTGCATCGTAATTATCGTCGCGGTAAAAATTATAGTCATCTGTGGAAGGATCATTGATCATTCTTGCTTTAGTAGAAGCATCTATATCCGAATTGTTTAAAACCCAATTTACATAATTATCAAAAGCGATCTTCTCATCAATATTTGACCATCCATCCAATCCCACATCTTGATTTAAACGCGATTGCGGATCGGTATCGAAAGCATTTACTACAACTTGTTGTGTAGAAATTCTGGCCCATGCTGTTGTGTCTAAATCATCATTTACAGAGGTTCCTGTTGGTGGTAAGCCATTTTCAAAACTCTTTCTTGAATCGGGAAGTGCATCTTCGGAGATGTTTCCCAAATTGAAATAGAGGTCACCTCCTGTATGCATTGAGTTCGGATTGGCATTTTCAGCATCCTCATTAAATGGATCCAATACCCAAAACTGGATAAACTCAATATTGGTTTGTTCGAAATCATTCGTTGTTAAACCTCTCATGATTCCTCCCCACCTGTTTTCGGGATTGGTAAAGGTTCCATCCGCATTCAAGGTTGCGGTCGTGTCGTAATTGTACATTCCGCGCTCCGAAGGATAATAAGCCAATTCAAGAATTGGGATGTTAGGAATCGAGCCGTACTGCTGCTGTAAGTTCGGAAAAATGTCTGTTTGATTTACGAGACGCATCCTACTGTCAGACAACATTTGAGGATTATCCTTGATGTGCTGTGGCGTGAGTGAATTGCTTTGATAGAATAAAGGGTCAATAAGATACCAGCAGGTTTTCGCGCGCTTAAATCCTGCAGAAAGGTCTTTGTTTAAAGCCTCAGGAAATAAATCCGGCTGTCCTTGAGGAATAGAGGAAAGACGCCACGCTGTAATTGTTCGAAGATCAATCGTACTTTGTGAACCCTCAAAATCATCAATGTAAGAAGTTCCATCTTTATTTATGGCTCTTGGCTGTCCGGGTATCAAATGTGCAAATTCACCAGAAAGCGAAAACGTAGATTTTTGGGTGGTTGATATTACAGGCAAAAGGTCAACCAATTTGGTTAAAAAGGGTACATCTGTGCGGTACGCAAAATCAAAACCGATTACGTTGTTTTTGAAAGGTTCACTACCAATATCCACTTTTTGTGTTACCGGACGTTCCATCATGCGCATCCAAGTGGCACCAAAATTAAATTGATCGTTCAACTTAAAATTGTAGTGCATTCCCATAAGCGAGCGCGCTTGAAATCCAAAAACCGAATTGCTTTCAATCGATATTTTAATGGGCGCATTGGACTCGAGGATTCCTGTGTTGAGGATTTTTACGCGACCTAAATTGTAATCAACGGTGTAATCAACACCCTCAGTTAGTTTTATCCCTCCTGCAGTAACCACAACAGCTCCTTCTGGAACATTGATTGCATTCAGAGGAATATCAGAAGAAACAGAAGATTGGTATTGACCCTTGAAGCTGAAACGATTTTTACTCGGTATTTGTTGTGCTGCTGTTTTCGTAGAATCATACAATTCGGTAAAAACAACTTGATCAATGATTAATGGTGGGACGCCTGCTGCTTCAAGTTTGGTTTTTAATGTTTTTCCAAATGGTTCAACAGTAGAAAAATAAATTCTTCCGTTTTTAGTGTTGATTGTTCCTCCGTTTTCGGCTCTATTGCCCGTATATGTAATTGGAACGAAATCAAAAACACCATCAGAAAATGGTTGATTGTTTTGATTCAACCTGTCCATCTCAATCAATGTAACAATTTGCTTATCATCAACACCTTCTTGCGGGAAGAAAGGAACAAGAAGTGAAGTTGCAGGATTGTTGTACAAAATGTCAATTCGGAAACCGTTTTGATCTAACTGTGAGGCTCCAATAGAATAAACGTTTTTCATCATCAAATCCCAAACCTTGTTTTTAGGATTTGTTATGGTAGGTTTCAAAAGTTTTAAAATCAGAGCCTGTTGACCAGCCACACCATCTGTTGAGAACTCTCCTACTTGATACGTTTCACCTCGGTAGGTATATTCATATGCAACGGCGAGCACCTCATCATTATTGAGCGGTAAGTTCAATGAGATGTAACCCAATTGGGCGTTGTAGGTGAACTCTTGCTCTGTCAGTTTACGGGCATTTTCAACTTTTTCATATTCAATCGCCTGCTGAAAAGGGCCCGGTGCGGTAACCTGTGTACTCAATGCAAGAACAGCATTTGCGAAGCCTCTAACTAAAGGTTGATTCGCTGCCCAATTGTATAGATTATTGGCTTCATTATCCGGTAATTCACTAGGACCAAAACCACCCGGTTGACCTTGGCAATTTTCAGATTTAGCCTCTCCCAAATCTGCAAAAGCAATAATATTTCTTGTATTTTCAATGCTGCTTGTTCTGTTGGTTAACCAAACTTCAATCCTTGTTATATTAATAGTAGAATTGACAATCGGAACCGTAGACATAGCTTCATCGTAATGATCTTTGTGGTATAAATTGATGAAATAGTGTCGGTTTACTTCATAATTATCTGCATTGAGCTCAAACTGTTGCACTTGAGCGCCTCCGGAAACATTTATTTCTGTGCGTTTACCTTTTGATGAAGCTGCAATCAAATCAATGGTTGATCTACCAAATTTTAATTTGGTCTTGGCTCCAAATAAGGTTTGGGAGCCTTGAATTAAAGATGTTGGTAACTGAAGAGCAACATTTCCAAGTTCTAATTTTTGTAAAATTTGATCTTCATCACCGGTATATTCCAATTTGGTGACATTATCAAAATCGAAAGTAGCCTGTGTATTGTAGCTGGTAGATACTTTAAGTTTTGTACCTATTAAACCAACCAAATTAAGCTGAATTTGCTGGTTGAAGTCAAAACGCGTTATACGTCGCTGCTTCATTGGCAATATAGGATTATCATAACGTGATGAATTCACACCGAATGACAACTCAACCGCTCCTTGAGGTCGTATTGTAATTTGGTCTGAACCAAAAAGGCTTTCGAAACCCTTGCTTCCTATTTTAATTGGAAACTCTATAGGTTGACCAGCTTCTGTTTGTTCTTCGATTTTATCCTTCCAATTATCCCGAAGTGCCTTTTGACGCTCGTATTCCAAGTATTCTTCGAGCGTCATCAAAGAAGGATTTCGATAATTTAAGCCATTTGAAAACGTTTCTTTGAATACATAAGTTCCTGTACCAGGGTCGTAAACAATGGTTTGCGTAACCGACGAAGGATCGCCCAAATCAAAACTTTGGGTTTGCGTTTGCGTAGGATCAATGTAATTTTGAATTGGAAAAGGAAGCGTGTCTTGGGCATAAAGCTTCCCCATTGTAAACGCTGCGGTGCATACAAGTAGTAGTAATTTTCCTATATGATTCTTTTTCAGCATTAAGCCATCAAAGTATTTTAAGTGCTTCTTTTATAAGTTGTTCAACGGTTTCATTTCCAGTTGCAATTTTATCAATTGCCTTATCGGCTGCTTTTTTATCAAACCCAAGTGAAACAAGTGCAGTTAACGCATCAAATCGCTGGGTATTGTTTTGACTAAACATATTTTCAGCAGAAAATGTCATTTTTAACATTTTATCCTTCAAATCGATGATTACACGTTGCGCCGTTTTCGCTCCGATTCCTTTTATACTTTGAATGGTCCTCACATCTTCTGATTGAATTGCATGAGCAATTTCATCTGGAATTAAGGAGGAGAGCATAATCATTGCCGTATTGGGTCCGATGCCGGAAACTGAAATTAAATGATTAAACATTTCCCGTTCTTCTTTGGTAGCGAATCCATACAAAATATGAGCATCTTCTCGAACCATAAGTCGGGTATGCAATCGAATGGCTTCATCGTTGCCAATAGCGGAAAACGTATTCAAAGAGATTTTAACTTCATAGCCAACACCAGCACAATCAATGAGCAGCTCTGTTGGGTTTTTCTCTATTAATTTTCCGTTTAATTGACCAATCATGATTTATTTATTTTGTGCATCAACAACAGCAACTTTTACCATATTGATGATTTCGCGCACTGAAGAACCAAGTTGGAGCACATGAACCGATTTTTTTAGTCCGACTAATACCGGCCCTATTGCATCCCCTTCTGTCATTTCTTGCAAAAGTTTATAGGCAATGTTTCCTGCAGAAAGATTGGGGAAAATTAACGTATTCATTATTCAAAGCAAAATTCGCTTGAAGCTCACCATCAACAACTAAATTTGGATGTTTTTCGTGAAGAATTTTGGTTGCTTTTGACATTTTTTCTGCGTCATTTCCTATTGATGACCCGAAATTACTGTAGCTCAACAATGCAATTCGTGGCGTTACTTTAAACTTCCTCATAGTTTTTGCCACATTTGCCGTTATTTCCGCAATTTGTTCCGCCGTTGGATCTAAATTTATAGTTGTGTCGGCCAAAAAGAATAAACCTCTTTTGGTATTTAAAATATAAAGACCTGCTAAAGTATTTACATCTTTATCCAAACCTATGGTTTGCAAAACGGGGCGCACACTGTTTCGATAACTTCTCGTTAGCCCCGTTATCATGGCATCAGCATCACCCATTTCCACCATCATGGCACCAAAATGATTGCGTTCTCGCATAATTTGAATGGACTCAAATTCAGTAAATCCTTTGCGCTTACGTTTTTCAAAGAAAGCCTTTCCGAAGGATATTCTGCGCTCGTCTTCTTCTTCAGATTTTGGGTCAATGATAAGAACATCAGGTATTTCAATCGCGTATTCTTCAATAAGCGCTTCAATTTTACTTCGATTTCCGAGTAATATTGGAACAGCAATACCTTCCTCCTGGCAAGTTTGAGCTGCCTTAAGAATTTTAATCTGATCTGCTTCAGCAAAAACAACTCTTTTTGGATTGGCCTGAGCTTTTTCAGTAATGGTTCTCACCAATTTATTATCCAAACCTAAACGGTTTTTCAATTGAACTTCGTATGCTTCCCAATCCGTTATGGGTTGACGTGCAACACCAGAGTCAATAGCAGCCTTTGCTACAGCCGGCGCAACATAATAAATGAGTCGCGGATCTAGGGGTTTTGGAATAATTTGCTCCCTTCCAAATGAAATGTTTTTTTCGCCATAAGCTTCAATAACTTCCTCAGGTATTGTTTCTTTGGCAAGATCAGCAAGGGCTTTTACGGCAGCCAATTTCATCTCCTCATTTATTGCTGTGGCACGCACGTCCAATGCACCTCTAAAAATGAAAGGGAAACCTAAAACATTATTTACTTGATTTGGATGATCCGACCTTCCTGTGGCCATGATGATATCCTTTCGAACGGAAGTTGCTTCCTTATATGATATTTCAGGTTCTGGATTTGCAAGGGCGAAAACAATAGGATCTTTCGCCATATCTTTAATCATTTCTTTAGAAACAATATTTCCTTTAGAAAGACCCAAAAAGACATCGGCACGTTTCATGGCGTCCGCAAGACTCATTGATTTTTTGTGTCCTGCGTAAGGTAATTTACTTTCATCCAAATCTTTTCGTTCCGCACAAATTAAACCTTTAGAATCGAACATAAAAATGTTCTCTTTTTGAACGCCCAGAGCGCAGTATAAATTCATGCAAGACATGGCAGCAGCACCGGCACCTGAAACCACAATTTTTATGCGATTGATTCGCTTTTTGGCCAATTCCAGTGCGTTCAACAAGGCGGCTGAAGAAATGATAGCCGTTCCATGCTGATCGTCGTGCATGATTGGAATATCCAATTCTTCTTTTAACCTTCTTTCAATTTCAAAGGCTTCCGGCGCTTTGATGTCCTCAAGATTGATTCCACCGAAAGTAGGTGCAATCGCCTTAACGGTTTGAATGAACAATTCTGGATCTTTTGCATCGACTTCAATGTCAAAAACATCAATGTCTGCAAATATTTTGAAAAGCAAACCTTTCCCTTCCATTACCGGCTTTGATGCCAAAGGACCAATATCACCCAGTCCGAGAACAGCGGTACCATTAGAAATTACAGCAACAAGGTTTGACTTACTCGTATATTTATAGACGTCATTGGCATTCTCAGCAATTTTCAAACAAGGCTCAGCTACACCCGGCGAATACGCTAGGGATAAATCACGTTGTGAAGAATACGGTTTAGTTGGAACCACTTCAATTTTTCCAGGTCTTCCTGATGCGTGGTAATCCAATGCGTCTTGTTTTCGAATTTTCGGCATAATATCTTCAATTCAAGCCGACAAAGATACAAAATTAGCGCGTAATGACAATTTAATAAAGCGGAGGTTTAAAAACAATCATTGCATGAATAAAAAATGGCTGCCTAAAAAGACAGCCATTTTCTAAAAGTTTATTCCTTTAATTATTTAACAACAACGCTTTTTGTTGAAGTAACACCATTTGAAGAGATAGATACGATGTAGCTACCTTTTGCAAGTTCTGAAACTGGAATTTCAACAGTTTGAGACCCGTTTAATCCTGTTAAGTTTTGTGTAGTTAATACTCTTCCTTGAAGGTCAAGTAATGCAACTACGTAATCAGCACCTGTTCCTTCAAAAGTTACATTTACCAAATCAGAAGCAGGATTAGGGAATACATTGAAAGTGTTTGCTAATGTTTCTTCAATTCCTGCGATTGCATCAATTTGGAATGCGTCAGCTGCATCACTTCCTGAAGGGAAATCAGAAACACCAGCGATTTTAACACCGTTTACCCATACCTCTACCAATCCGTTTCCGTAACCACTATCAAATCCATCACCGAAAGAATCATATACTTCTAAACGGTAACAATCATCAACCAAAGTTGTGTTGATATCCGCCTGCGGATAAGTACCGTTAGCAGCTGCGTCAGTATAAGCTGGGCTAGTGTATGCAATTGAACCGTTTGACTTGAATAGTTTCCAAGAAGTTTCAGAACCGTAACGGTCAAGGCTAACTTTAATTGTTGCATTACCGTTTGTTGCAGTTGTTGCCAAACCTACTACTTGAGATAAGGTATTGTTCGCAGCATTGTTGTCTGCAGAAGAGATAGAAATCGCAAGATTTTGAGATGAAGCTGTTGGAGTATATTGACCAATAGTTACGTTTTGAACACCGTAAGTTGGCAAGTTACCAGACCAGTTGTAAGTAGCAACAGTGTTACCACCTTGAGTAGCTGTAATTGTACAAGAAGTTAATGGAGTAGTACCGTTATTTTGTAGCTTAACCACTAAATCAATTGGACCACAAGATTTTGTTTCACCTTCATAAGTAAGTAACGCAGGGTCGTTTGCTTGAGATGCTGGTGGAGGACAATCAACTACTGAGCTGTATAAAGCAGCAGCAGAAAGCTGACCAACTTCTTCTACGATTCTGTTTGGACAAATTCTGTAGATTGTTGGAAAGTATCCGATGTTGTAGTCGTTATTGATTTGTGTAGCGGTTGCTGAGGCCGGATTTGCCATTGGGAACTGAACTTGCCCTAAAGTTGCATTTGGCTCTATCCAGTTTCCGATTGTTCCAGAACCATCAAGCATTGTTGCGTCTGCAGTTGCACCGTCACCTTCTATCCAAATA
>JBILIM010000315.1:0-3077 GCA_044349985.1 Crocinitomicaceae bacterium | reverse complement strand
ATTTTTTTCAAATTTTCCTGAAACAACACGTAAAAACGCGATTCGATCTCTGTGTTTTGGATCCAGGTTAGCATGTATTTTAAAAACAAAACCACTGAACTTATTTTCTGTTGGTTCAATAAATCTTTTATCGGTTTCACGACCTTTCGGAGATGGAGAAATGTCAATAAAGGTGTCCAACAATTCCTGAACTCCGAAATTGTTCACCGCAGAACCAAAAAAGACGGGAGCGACTTCACCTTTCAAATAAGTGTCCCTATCAAACGCATCATAAACGCCATCAATGATATCAAGTTCTTCAACAAGCTCTTTTGCAAAATTTTCGCCTACTAACTCAGACAAATTGGGGTCCTCAAGGTTAGTAATTGATACAATATCTTCTTCTCTTTTAGTCTTATTGGCTTGAAATAAATTGAGGTTCTTTTTGTAAATGTTGTAAACACCTTTAAATCGATCGCCAATACCAATTGGCCAAGTGAGTGGTCTAACATTTATTGAAAGTTTATCTTCGATTTCATCCAATAAAGAAAAGGCATCCTTTCCTTCGCGGTCCATTTTATTGACAAATATGATAACAGGGGTATTTCGCATTCTACAAACCTCCATCAGCTTTTCAGTTTGCGTTTCCACACCATTAGCACAATCGATTACCAATATTACACTATCAACAGCAGTAAGGGTTCGATAGGTGTCTTCTGCAAAGTCTTTATGCCCTGGAGTATCCAGGATGTTGATTTGTTTACCACTGTATTCGAAAGCCATAACCGATGTTGCAACAGAAATACCTCTCTGTTTTTCAATTTCCATGAAATCGGAAGTAGCACTTTTTTTAATCTTGTTGTTTTTTACAGCACCAGCTGTCTGGATTGCTCCACCAAAAAGTAGTAGCTTCTCTGTCAGCGTCGTTTTACCGGCATCGGGGTGCGCAATGATTCCAAAAGTTCTTCTTTTTTCAATAGCTTCGAGATGCTTCATAATGCGTTTTTTCTGAAAATAAAAAAGGAATCCTGTTTCGGATTCCTTTTGGGTGGAAGATCGGGTTCGAACCGACGACCCCTAGAACCACAATCTAGTGCTCTAACCAACTGAGCTACAACCACCATTTTTGTGAGTGCAAATATAGCAACTTTCTGTTCAAATTTCAATAAGAATTCTACTTTTTATTTAGATTTACAATTATAATTCATTTCAGTATTATGAAAGATTTGGTGGTTAATGAATTTCAAAAGCGGGTTTTTATGGAGTCGTACGAGCGCATTTACAAGTGTTTGACAATGATCGATGAAAAGAGTCTGTGGGATTCGCCGAATGAAACGATCCCATCAATAGGAAATATGATTTTGCATATTTGTGGCAATGCTAGGCAATGGATTTTATCAGGAATAGGGGGTAAGGAAGATAACAGAGATAGAGACCAAGAATTTGTAAAACAAGAGAAGATTAAAAAATCTGAATTGGTTTTTTTACTTGAAAACATAAAGGTCAATTTGCGTCAAACGCTTCACGATATGGAGCCGTCAGTTCTTGAAAAAGAAATGATTTTACAAGGTTTTAATGTTACTGGATTTTCAGCAATTGTTCATGTTATAGAGCATTTTTCGTATCACACAGGTCAAATTACAACGTTAACAAAATATTACACAAACCGACCAACAGCTTATTATGGAGATGTTGATTTGAATGTCCAAAATAGGTTAAATTGAGTACTTTCTTCAGTTTTTTTTGTTAATAACTGATTACTTTATCTTTCAGTCTCGAATAATGTTGGATTACCTTTGAAATAAAAAAGATGTTACGAATAGGAGTTGTAGGAGCAGGTCATCTCGGTAAAATTCACATTAAGCTTTTATTAGAGTTAAAAGAGGAGTTTGATCTTGTTGGGTTTTACGATGTTGATGATGTGGGTTCAAAGGCCGTGCAGGAACAATTTCAAATTAAAAGGTATGAAAAATTAGAGGATTTAATTGATGCAGCCGATTGTTTGGACATTGTTACGCCAACCATAACTCATTTTGATATAGCGCAACGCTGTTTAAAGAAGAGTAAACACGTTTTCATCGAAAAGCCTGTAACTCAAACTTTGGATGAAGCAAAATTGCTTAAAGAATTAGCAAGAGAAGCCAATGTTAAAGTACAAGTGGGGCATGTTGAACGATTTAATCCTGCTTTTCAACAAGCAATTCCTTATTTTAAAAACCCAATGTTCATTGAAACCCATAGATTGGCTCAGTTTAATCCTCGAGGGACCGATGTTCCTGTTGTTTTGGATTTGATGATTCATGATATTGATATCATTTTGAGTGTTATTAAATCTGGGATAAAACGGGTGTCATCATCAGGTGTCGCTGTTGTGAGTGATACACCAGACATCACGAACGCAAGAATTGAATTTGATAATGGTTGTGTAGCCAATTTAACAGCTTCAAGGATATCAATGAAAAATATGCGCAAATCAAGGTTCTTTCAAAGGGACGCTTACATTAGTGTGGATTTTCTAACAAAACAACTTGAAGTTGTGCGTATGGAAGATTTGAATGGTGAGCCCGGACCCTATGATTTAATTTTTGATCTAGGAGACAACAAGCCTTCTAAAAAGATCTATTTTGACAAACCGGATATTTCTGAAAGCAATGCGATAAAAGAAGAATTAAGGTCTTTTTATTTTGCTGTTAGATTTGACACTCCAATCATTGTGTCTCTTGAAGATGGATTCAAAGCCCTAGATGTTGCTCAATTAATACTCGACAAATTGACCATAAGTATGTAATTTGTTGCATACAATAATTAAATTTGTTCAGCGTTAGAAATTGCGAACAAACACATGAAAAACATCATCGTTCTATTCGGATTGTCCTTATTGTTTGCCGGTTGTATAAAGAACAACCCGGAGCCTTCTTGGTTAGAGGTGAATGAATGGGTTTTAGAGGCCAATGCAGACTCGCAATATCCTGTTGGGGAGTTAACACATAACTTTAGTGATGCTTGGGTTTATGTCAATGATGAAATCGTTGGGGTATTCGAGGTTCCTTTCAAAATCCCGATACTTAAAGAAGGTACTGTCAACATAAAAATATATC
>JBILIM010000313.1:0-3088 GCA_044349985.1 Crocinitomicaceae bacterium | reverse complement strand
TTTACTGATGTTTGCAGTTACAATGCTAAAATAAAGGTCGATTTACAGTACAGAACTCCTGATAATTTCTTTAAGATGCAATTGTATAAGCGTTTAGATCGAGCATTTTTATCTGATGAGGTGGCTAAAAAACTTGGTGCTTGTCAAGATTATCTTTCCCGAATAGACTCCAGTTTGTTTCTCTTGGTTTATGATGCGGCTCGTCCCGTAAATGTTCAAAAGAAAATGTGGAAAGCTTTAGATTCGATACCACCAAAATTGAGAGGGAGATTTGTTTCCAGCGGCAGAAATCTAGGAATGCATAATATGGGTTTGGCAGTTGATATAACGATCTGCGATGCTACCGGAAAACCTTTAGACATGGGAGCCAGTTTTGATGAAATAAAGGAAATTGCTTATCCGTCAAAAGAGTCCTATTATTTGCAAACAGGAAAACTCACCATGCAACAGATTGAAAATCGAAAACTGCTTCGAAAAGTGATGACAAGCCAAGGTTTCTGGAACCTATCCACAGAATGGTGGCATTTTACAATTGGAAGGCATAAAAATGCTGTTAAAAATTTCCCAGCTTTACTTTACGAACCCGGTTTTGAAATGTAAACGCTTATTGTTTGATAAAAGGTATAGCTTCAACAAGCTGGTTTTCTTTGAACAAACTGAGGACGTATTTCCCGTGGTCTAAAGTTGAAGTTGAAAGCGTCAATTGATCTTTAAATAGACCACTTGTAATTCTTTTTCCATTGGCATCCGTTATGTAAACCTGATAGGCCGTGTTTTTGTCGATTGCAACAATGTTTAAATCGTCTTCTACGGGATTCGGATAGAGCTTGAATCCTGATGCCATATCATTTTCGTTAATCGTTAAAAAGAAATTTGGGTCGTACACTTTTGTTCCTGATTTATTGATTACCCAGTTGTTCGGGTCGAACTGAGCAAGGGAACTTACGGTTCCCGCATTGGAAACTAAATATTGGCAAGTGTTCGCACTAACATCAAAACGAATCGTTGTGTCAGGTTGGCCAGATCGGGTAAAACGAATTTCCAAAGGATTGGTAAATGTGGACGTAGCAAAAGGTGCGGAAGATGTGTGTGTAATTTCTAATAGTAAATCCGATCCAATTTGATTCCATCTGGCGGAATAGGTAGGGTATCCCTGCCCAAAATACCATTGATTGAAAAAGTCATTGAGATCCAAACCTGAACTGGCTTCGAATGCTTCCTTTACATCCAATCCTTTGGCTACGCTGTCAGCAAAAGTGTTTTGAAAATTTCTGAGCGTTTGAAAAAAAAGGGGATCGTTATCCACCACGAATCGCAAAGTGTGTATGATTGCCGAACCTTTATCATAGGAAAGTCTTCCGCTGAAGATGCGGTTTTCATTTAAACTGTCCAATACATAAACACTTCCATCCGGTTGCGTCATTACACTTGTATGAACATCCGTCATGTATTGCGCGCGTTCAGCCGGATATAAATTTTCAATCATTAAATAATCGCTGTATGAAGCAAAACCTTCATTTACCCAAATATCTGCCCACGAAGCACAAGTCACGTTGTCACCCCACCATTGATGACCGAGTTCATGTGCGGTTAAACTCTTTTCGAAAAAACCTTGGGTAGTCATCGTTTGGTGTTCCATTCCACCTGATAATGGTGCCATGCAATGGCCATATTTTTCATCATCAAAAGGATAAGGGCCAAACATTCCTGCAAAAAGTTCCATAAAATCAGCAGTTTCGTCGATATCACTTTGAAAATTGGCCAAGGTAGCAGGGTTATCGTAAATAAAGTTTTGAATCAAAACAGGATTTGTAGAACCCGCCGGATTTGCTAAAACATTGTATTCTACATATTTCGCAACGGCAACGGAAATCAAATAATAATCAATAGCATGACGGTGTTTCCATTCGTATCTTGTCGTTCCATTGCCAAGATCAACAACATTCATGAGCTTCCCATTTGATCCGGCCTTGCAATTGGATGGTACGGTAACTTTAACCGCACAACTATCCGCTTTATCTGTTAAAGATTGTTTGCAGGGCCACCATTCATATGCAGAAAAAGGTTGCGACAAGGACCAAGTAACTTGATTTCCCCAACTCGGTGAAGTTGCATTGGTCATCCCTGAACCTCCCAATGGATTGGTAGTGGCAGTAGGTGGAGTACCATTATAGTCGATGTCAATTTTGAAAGAGGTGTTCGCAGGAATATTCACAGGAACATAAACAGCAGAACCAGTTCTTGAAAAATTAACTGGAACACCATTGAAACGTATTTGAGTAATGGTTAGTGAACTGAACAGTTCAAACAACACGGAATCTATCGCTTCAAGGGATTTTGCATTTATGTTGCAAATTCCTATAATATCTGTCGATAAATTGCTCATTTTTAAATCGAGTGCATAATAATGCACATCGTATTTTTCAGTCTCATCAATTTGAGCAACCGTTAACGTATTGCTTTTCAATTGATGGTTTTTAAATGCATCCCGTTTTGAACAATAATTGTGATTTTCCAAATGTTGTCCCCAACCAATTGCAGATAGAGAACCGATAAAAAATAAAGTTATTAGCGCTTTCATATAAGTAAAATTAAACTTATTTCCAGAAAGCAGATGTGCTTTATATGCAATGGCGGAATTATTTTAATCCGTCTTCAAAAACTTTTGCATTATTTATTTTTTCGCACACGTAGAAATACCAAACAGGGTATATAATGGACAGAAATTTAAAAGACTTGTCAGTACGAAAATTGCAGAAAGGATAACCAAGACAATTCCCAATGTGCCTGTTACCGTCTTTGTTAAAAATAAAATGGATGCTAACACAGCAAGTGCAAGTCGTATCATTTTATCTAATGACCCCATGTTCTTTTTCATAACTCGTAATTTAACTGCAAGATGGTAAATTAAAAACAGAAAACGTGTAACTTAAGATACTGTTGCATTTTTTGCAATTCACTTTTTTTCAGCCACTTGTTACTTTTTTATATTTTCTTTATACAAATCCACCCACTCGTGAAAAATTACTTTAATGGGATTGTTTGAAGAAATGTTTTTGGTGATGCCGTAAATGATAGGTTGTTCCTT
>JBILIM010000314.1:0-3088 GCA_044349985.1 Crocinitomicaceae bacterium | reverse complement strand
AACATCGAAAACTTTAAAAGAAGTAGGGTAAAAAGCTTGTTGAACCAATGATGCATTGAATTTATATACTCCGGTCGTTGATCCGACGTAGACATTTCCGCAGTCGTCAACAGCTATTCCGCTATTGGAAACTGTATTTCCACCCAGAAAGACACTGGCATAAGTCCCTCCCGGAATAGCAACGGTTGAAATTACGGCACCCGTGGTTAAAGATCTTTTTTGCAATTCATTTCCACGATGCATATACAATGCTGTTTCATCAGCGGCTAAGGCACAAAGTCCAGTGTTGTCGTATCTGAAATTTTCACATTTATAGCCAAAGTTCGCACCATGGTTGGTTTTGAAAAAACTACTGGTACCGTTAGGGCAAAGTGTGAAGTTATCATTCATGAATCCAATGGTATCATGTGTCATGAAGTAGTATTTTCCATTCGGCGCACTTGTAATTGCACGAACTTCTTCCAGATCAGGTGGTATTCCAAACATAGGTCCGTTGGAAATGAATTGTTCATTGGTAATATTTAAAGTCGATGTATTGACATTATAAATGACAGCGTCCAACTGTAAAATTGATCCACCTGTACCACCAATAATTAGTGATGTTTGATCACAGTTGAATGAAATCGTCCAGAATTCAGCACTTGAAATGATTCCTCCTGGGCTTGCATTGTTGATTAAAAGGGCTCCCGCAGTACTAACCTTTTGAATTTGAGCGACAGATCCTGCTGTAACATAACTGTTCCCAGCATTGTCAACTGCAAAAGTACCGAGCCATACATTTGAGGTATCGTAAGGCGTATTGTAGGTCCATTGTAAAGTTCCTGTAGCATTGTATTTTAAAATCTGCATGGGCATAATGCCACCAAGAATGTAAACGTTTCCTGAACCATCGCGTTCACATTCCCAAACCACATCCCAGTTCGTTGCGAATACCGGAGTTTGTGTCCATGGATCAATAGTTACTACTTTTTTGTTGTTGTATTTTCCCAATTCGAAATGAACGTGATTGTCTTTTAAATGGAATGCTGATGGAATTAATGCGTCCTGATCGGTACCATAAAAGGTTACTGGGGCATGATCGATGATTGGGCCAAATAACGTAGCGATGGATAGTTCATTATTTATTAAACTTACATCGCGATCAAAGTGCATATCGATTGCCTTTGGATCAGCACCTGGATTCAAAATGATTGCATATTTGATTCCAATTTCTGGGTGGACGGTATATTCAACATCTATGTTTGGATAGACATTTTTGTAAATCAGTTTTTGATATCCTTTTGCTCCCGATGCCGCCTCGTAAGATGCAGAACTGTTTTTCACGGCATAATTGTGATAGTCAGCAGTTTCATCTTCAGCTGTTAAAATTGATTTTTTTGACTTTCCATTCCAAGACATATTAACTTCATCGGCCTTGAATTTGAATTTACCAACTAATTTTTCGAATTGCTTGTGGTTTTGTGGTTGATTACCAAGTTGTTGCGTCAGCGCTTCGCGTTCAGCTTTTGGAATTTTAACCGCCTCTAAAAATGAATAACATATACCGTTTTCTCCGAAAAATATACGTGTTGACCCAAAGTCAACAGCATATTTTATTGGTCCTGTTTGTTCGTTTTCAAATTGATCAAATTGACCAATATTTTCTATAAATGATTTACTTTTTTGATAGGATGCGCTCCATTCTTTCTGACCAAAGGTCGATAGAGCCAAGCATACAGTTGAAAGAAACAACGTAAAGAATTTCATAGCAGTATTTTTAATTAGCGAAAGCCACACGAATATAAACAATTCGTGATTATGTTTTAAGAGTTTGGAAAGATTTCTAACGTTTTAGACTTTTACCTGTCATTTGTTGGGGTTGTTGAATACCCATTCTATCCAATACTGTTGGAGCTACGTCTGCAAGTATTCCATTACGAAGTTGTAAATCACTATCTTTTGTCATTAAAACAATCGGTACAGGGTTTAGAGAATGCGCAGTGTTCGGACTTCCGTCTTCATTTATGGCAAAATCTGCATTCCCATGATCTGCAAGGATTACAATTTCATAATCCAATTCCTGTGCGGCTTTACATACTTTTTCTAAGCAGGCATCAACAGTCTCTACGGCTTTAATTATTGCGTTGTAAATTCCTGTATGTCCTACCATATCAGGATTTGCAAAATTTAGACAGAAGAAATCGGGACGTTCTTTTTTTAAGAAATTTACGGTGTCTGTGGCAACTTCCGGGGCACTCATTTGGGGTTGTAGATCGTAAGTGCTTACTTTCGGAGAATTAACTAAAATACGACTTTCACCCACGAATGGTGTTTCTTTTCCACCATTGGATATTTTTCTGTTTCTGCAACCCTTAGTTGCTTTAAATGATGAGCTGCGACAATTTCTCCTAAGGTTTGATTGAGATTGTCTTTCTCAAAAATGACCTGTATGTTTTCGAATTTGGAATCATAAGACGTCATTGTTAGAAAATTCAATTGCAGTTTTTCCATTTCATATTCAGGAAAATCTCGTTGGGTTAATGCAATCGTCAATTCCCTCGGTCTATCTGTCCGAAAATTGAAAAAAATTACGGTATCACCTTCCTCAATGCGTCCAACAGGCTTGCCGTTTTCAGATACAACCATGGGTTCAATAAATTCATCGGTGATACCACTAGTGTAGCTTTCTTCAATACCAATTTCTGGATTTTCGATTTGTTTACCGATACCTTTCGTTAATAAATCGTATGCTTTTTTAACGCGTTCCCAGCGGTTATCGCGATCCATTGCGTAATATCTTCCAATAATTGATGCGATTTTTCCACTACTTTTTTTTAGATGTGCCTGAAGATTTTGAATGTATCCTAAACCACTTTTGGGGTCACAATCGCGCCCATCCGTTATTGCATGTATGAAAACATTTTCAATGCCGTAATTTTTTGCGAGGTCACACAAGGCATTCAAATGGTTTTGAGAGCTATGGACACCACCTTCTGAAACCAAACCAAGTAAATGTAAATTTTTACCATTGGATTTTAATTCGGTAATTGCTTTTAATAGGGTTTCATTTTGGAAAAAACTGCCTTCACGAATGGACTTATTGATTCGC
>JBILIM010000312.1:0-3097 GCA_044349985.1 Crocinitomicaceae bacterium | reverse complement strand
TTAACTTTTTAAATTCTTAATTTTTAACCACTCGAACTCTTCCAAGTACTTGTTCTGCTGATTCAATTTCTAACAAATAGACACCTGTTGCACCTTCAATTTCAAAAGTGATTTCATTCGTTGAAGTGAAGTCTTTATGAAGGATGACTTGTCCAATCGCATTGAATAGTTTGAAAGATGTGTTTTGGTATTCTTTTCCAAGTAGAATGTATACTATACCAGATGTAGGATTCGGATATACTTCGATGTTCGAAGCACCCATCTCATCGATTCCTACCGAAGTAATTGCCTGACAAGCAGATGTATCCGAACAACTTGAGCTTGATACAATCACTGCATAGTTTCCATTCGCAGTAGGGGTGAAGGATTGTGCTGTTACACCAGGAATAATCGCGTTTCCATTGTTACAATCTATCCATTGGTAACTATAACCAGAAGTTGTTGCGCTTAATGTGATCGCATCAACTTGGGTAATTCCATTATCAATCGGAGTGATAATAACGTTCTGAGATTGCATAGATGTATTTCCATTTCCATCATTGTATGTCCACGTTATCGTTGTGTTACCACTTGCAGTAATAGGGAAATTGACATCAGGTGTTCCTGTTAAAGTTCCTGCACAGTTATCTGTTGCTGTTGGAGCTATAGGTGATACTGGGCATTCACTTGTGATAATGTTAAGGTTAACCAAATTACCAACAGGTGCTGTAACATCATCAATGATTACATTTTGTGTTTGTGTTGATGTATTTCCGTTTCCATCGTCATATGTCCAAGTTACTGTTGTTGTTCCTTGGTTAGTGATTGGAAGTGATACGTTGTGTGTTGCTGTTATTACTCCTGCACAGTTGTCTGTTGCTGTTGGTGGTGTTAAACTCGTCACCGAACACGAAGCTGTTACATTAGGTAAGCTGGCAACATTTGCAATGGGAACTGTGACATCATCGATTACCACATTTTGGGTTTGAGTAGATGTGTTTCCGTTTCCGTCGTTGTACATCCAAGTTATGGTAGTTGTTCCTTGGTTAGTGATTGGGAAGGTAACATTAGGCATACCATTGAAGGTACCTAAACAGTTTGATGCCGTTGGAGGAGTTGGTGCAGAAACAGAGCATTCACCAATAATAGTTGGAAGGTTTGAAAGGCCAACTATTGGGGCTGCTGGTATGCATAGTTGTTCATCTCCAATTTTAAAAATATATGCTTGATCGATTGTATATTGTTGAGGAGGTGTTAAGCTATTCCAATCCATATCAAAAACAAACCCAGAACCAGTCATATAAACTATTGTGTCATAAACAGCCACATGGGGTGTATATTCATTATCATCATCAACAGGGGTATATGCCCAATTATAAACGCCGCTACTAGAGTATTTTGCAATAAAGTGGGCCGAGAATGCGCCTGGCTGCACAACACTAGAAAAAGCGTCATTACCAGTAGGGTCGAAATCTAATGAATCGTTTCGTGTTACACCAGTTAGAAAAATATCGTCTTGTGCGTTAATTGCTAAATCCCCTGCAGATACAGCTTTAGTTCCACCAAGATTAAATGCCCAAAGGTAATTTCCTGTGCTGTCATATTTGGCTACAAATGCGTCGTATGAATCATTCTGTGTCAAATTGGCTGTCATTGAAGAGCCATCAAAGTCATACGTTCCCGGTTGAATGCGACCGTTTATTACAAGGTTATCGGAATTATCAATCTCTATGTTTGACATAAATGAAAAACCTGAAACACTTGTTCCAATAGGAAATGCCCAAATAGCGTCTCCTGTTGAAGAGTACTTCGCGATATACCCCGCGAGGTCGGTAGAATTCGTTACGATTAGACTTCCATTGGGGTCACAATTAATCGAACTGCGAAACCTTCCTAATACATATAAATTATTGTCAGAATCTACATCTATCCCTACGGATTGACCATCCGTAAGTGTTTGGGAATCAATTAATGGAAAGCTAAATGTGTGAATACCACTTGGTGTGTATTTAGCCACAAAGCCACCGCTAGAAGATGCCGTGTAACTTCCGGCACTACTCAAAGGATCAAGAGATATAGAATTTCCAAAACCTCCTGTGATTAAAATGTTATTGTTTGCATCTATCGCCACGTCATTCACGACATAATTTGTAGTATTTCCAGTTGGAATTTCGAATGACCATAAATAATTCATTAACGAATCATATTTTGCTACAAAACCAGAACCATTGATTGTTGTAGCTGTCAAAGTTGCCACTCCAAGGCCAGGATCCATGTCTACATTTCCTCTAACTATTCCAGCGATAATTATGTTTCCATCATTATCAATTTCTATATGCTGTCCAGATTGGAAATCGTTGCCAGGCAATGTTTTTACCCACAATAAGGCTCCTGTTTTAGAGTATTTGGCTACGTAAACATCGCCTGTGTTTGACGAAGTCATATTTGTTATTCCAGCACCTGGTTCCATATCTACAGGGGATCCAGTGTAAATAAACCCTGTTATTAAAATGTTTCCATTTGCATCAGTAACACTTTCGTTTATAGGTGTTTCAACACTACTAAGTTGCCCGAAACTAAAACTCCAGTCTAAATCTGGTTGAGCAAACATGGTGGAAGAAACTGAAATGAAAGTAATAAGTAATAGATTTTTCATTTTTTGTTCTTTTAAACATTTAAACCTTAATTTTTAATCACTCGAATTCTTCCAAGCACTTGTTCCGCTGTTTCAATTTCTAAGAAATACACCCCTGGTGCACCTTCAATTTCAAAAATGATTTCATTCGATGAAGCGTATGTTTTATAAAGAATTGCTTGACCAAGCGCATTGATTAATTTGACAGACGTGTTTTGGTATGCCTTTCCAAGTATGATTTGCACCTTACCGTTTGTCGGATTTGGATATACTTCGATAATCGAAGCACCCATCTCATCGATTCCTAAAGAATTGATTGCTTGACAAGCAGAAGTATCCGAACAACTTGTGCTTGATACAATCACAGCATAGTTGCCATTCGCAGTTGGAGTGAAAGATTGAGCTATTGCGCCAGGAATAATCGCGTTTCCATTGTTGCAATCAATCCACTGATAGCTTGCTCCGGAAGCGTTTGCTGTAATT
>JBILIM010000021.1:0-11627 GCA_044349985.1 Crocinitomicaceae bacterium | reverse complement strand
TCAATAATTCATAATCTCTAGCTGTTTTTTCAGGATACAAACCAGAGAGCCCTTTAGCCAAATCTGATACCTCAGCATCAAAAACTTTTTGAGAAGGCACCGTTGCATCCATATGGATATCATAAAAGGTCACCGTTGTTACCAATGGTGTCAAATTGGCATCCAATATTTCACCACGTCTTGGAATTCTTTCAACTTTACGAATTGGCATCCTATCGTCTGATCCAGAAAAAAGATCTTTTCGGCCATCCATTTGAATCATGACCGTTTTAGTAATAACCGTGATCATGATTACCGAAAAAATGAAGTAAATCAAATATGCTTTCCAGAAAACGTCCTTTCTCGTTGTCATGTTTAATTCGAATTGCTTTTGATTCGTATTACTTTGGTATTATTCTCTGATTCCGTCAACCCAACTACACCAAGTTTGTCAACTAACTTGAAACGTCTTGTCTCCTCCTCCAACTTTGCCTTTGCTTCAACATAATCTGACATAAGGTCATCAACTTTAACCTGAGTTTTATCTACATCTTTAGAAATTTGTTTTCCGTAGTATCCTTTTCCCACTATCAAAAGCAAAAGCAACATAATAAAGAAGATGAAACTCAAATTATTCAATACGAATTCTTTGGTCAAGAACTCACCATTCAAAATTTGAGACAAAGCATTGGACTTGGCATCTGGCTTTGGAGCTTTCGGTTTTTTTTTCTTTTGCTCCTCTTTCTTCTTGACCTTATCTAGCTCTTCTTTATCTATATAAGTATTGTCACTCATTTCTATATGCAATTCTAAGTTTAGCGCTTCGCGCCCGGGTATTCTGCTCCACTTCTTGCGGATCTGGAGCAATAGGATGCCTGTTTAATTCCGTAAATGGTTTTAATACATTACCATAAAAATCTTTCGTTATTTCACCACTCAGCGAACCTCTTTTCATAAAGTTCTTTACCAATCTATCCTCGAGAGAATGGTATGAAATCACCACCAATCGACCACCAGGTTTCAAGCAATCCATTGTTTGAGTTAAAAAATCAGAGAGAACTTCTACCTCTTTATTCACCTCCATTCGGATTGCCTGAAAAAGAAGCGCATAAAATTTATTTTGCTTGAGACTGGGTGCGCAGGATGCAACTGCGTTCATTAATTGTGTGGTTGTTTCAATTCTAGCTGTTAATCTGAATTGGGCAATTTTACCTGCAACCTTATAGGCATTCTTTAACTCACCATAATTCCTTAGTACGGCTGCTAAATCCGCTTCCGAATAATCATTAACTACTTCTAATGCACTTACGGAAGCATTGGTATTCATTCGCATATCCAAAGGCGCGTCATAACGAATAGAAAATCCACGATAATCTGCATCAAATTGGTGAGATGAAACACCTAAATCCGCAAGTATGCCATCGACCTTGGCAACTCCAAGTTGTTTAAGTTGATTTTTTAAGAACGAAAAATTTGAAGGGACAAAATAAAAATTGGGAGCCTCCCATGCATTTTCCTTTGCCTCAGGATCTTGATCAAACGCAATTAAACGACCGCGGCTACTTAGTTTTGAAAAAATCGCTTTTGAATGGCCACCACCACCAAAAGTAACATCGACATACGTTCCGTCTGGGTGAATTGAAAGTCCATCAATACACTCATTGAGCATTACGGGATTGTGGTAAACAGTTTTATTCTCCATCATTTAAATCACCCATTACTTCATCCGCCAAATCAGCGAAATCCGTCATGTTCACCTCGATCATATCGAAGTATTTGGCTTTATCCCAGATTTCAATTCTGTCGTTGTACGCAATAAGCATTACATCCTGAACCAACCCAACACGCTGCATGTGGGTTGTAGGAATAAGAATGCGACCTGCATTATCCAAAGAAGTTTGTTTTGCCCCTTGATGAAACAAACGGTAAAACATTCTATTCTTCGGTTTAAAGAGATTCATTTTGGAGAGTTTTTCGCTTATCCTTTCCCAATCTGGAAGCGGATAAAGGGTCAAGCACTCCTCAAATCCCTTATTCAACATGAAATCTCGTTGGGCAGAAACAGGCAATTGCTTCCGTAATCCTGACGGAAACAAAAACCGACCTTTCGAGTCGAGCCTTACTTCAAATTCTCCAACTAAGCCTGCCATGACGCAAATAATGGGTAAAAATAATGGTTTTTTTACCACTTTTTACCACTAGTTTTATTTTGTTAATAAATTCTAACGCAAGAGAAGTAAAAAAGTTTCAAAATAGCGATTCAATCAACCTCTAAACAATAGTAAAATCAATAAAAAATTAAAAAGTGGGGATTTGTGGGAACAATAAAAACATGCAACCATTTACGAACATATTAACAGCATTCAAAATGAAACAGGGAATAATGACCGGAGGACACTCTTGTATTGTGCGCATCATTTAATTGTTAGCTTTACCGTTTCAAATGTTAAAGGATTTAAAAAACTGGCTTCTTCTACTCGCTCTCTCAATCATCTGGGGCAGTTCATTTATTTTAATGAGCAAGGGCATGTACACTGCGAATCATGAGAAAATCTTTTCATTCGAACAAGTTGGCGCGTTACGCATGTTTATTGCCGCTTTAGCCTTGAGCCCATTTGCTTTCAGCGCATTCAAAAAAATTAAAAATAAACGCATACTTGGTGGTGTGTTAATCGTTGGATTTTCGGGTAATTTTATACCCGCCTTTCTCTTTCCGTATGCACAAACAGGCCTTTCTTCAGGATTTGCCGGAATGCTAAACAGTTGCACTCCAATATTTACGGTCGTAATTGGATTCATCATTTTTGGCAATAGACTTGGAAAATCACAGATCTTAGGGATCTCTATCGGCACTATCGGCATCATTTTATTAATGTACGCTGGAAGCCAAGTTGCATTGACAGGAAATTGGCTTCATGTTGCCGCCATAGTTCTAGCCACACTAATGTATGCAACGAGCTTAAACACCATCAAACACCTTTTGTACGACCTTAAAGCAATTGAAGTGTCTTCGTTAGCATTTTCACTCCTACTCATTCCTTCCTTTTTCGCATTACTTTCTACCAACACGCACATAACTCTTCAAACAAATCCCCATGCATTAAAAGGACTTATGTTTATTGGGATTTTAGCAATTATCGGGACCGCAATAGCAGTGATTCTTTTCAATGAACTGATAAAAAATTCTTCAACCGTTTTTGCAAGCAGCGTTACCTATTTTATTCCAATAGTTGCTGTTTCAATAGGCTTGTTTTTCAACGAATCTCTTTCCGTATGGCAAGTCAGCTCTATGCTCATTGTGTTATCGGGTGTATTTTTCATCAACTTATGGGATACGCTGAAAAATAAAAAAGCTGCTTTAAAATAATTCGTTGTAACCTTGCTCGATTCGATTTTTTAACTACCTTTGCTGTCCATTTTTAATTTTATTCATTAAATAAAAGCTATATGTACGCAATTGTAGAAATAGCAGGGCAGCAATTCAAAGTGCAAAAAGACCAAAAAATCTATGTGCACCGTTTGTCATCAGAAATTGGATCAAAAGTAAATTTTGATAAAGTTCTTTTGGCAGAAAAGGATGGCAAGATTCAAATTGGCGCCCCAGCTATATCCGGTGCAAGTGTCACCGCAGAGGTTACTGGTCATGTTAAAGGTGACAAAGTAATCGTATTCAGAAAAAAACGCCGTAAAGGTTACGAAAAGAAGAACGGGCATCGCCAGTCGTTTACAGCGTTAAGTATTACAGACATTAAAATTTAATATTAATTTTTCCTTCGGGATTAAATCTATAGTAAAATGGCACACAAGAAAGGAGTCGGTAGTTCGAAAAACGGTCGCGAGTCGCACAGCAAGAGACTTGGTGTTAAGATTTTTGGTGGACAAGCAGCAATCGCTGGAAACATTATTGTACGTCAAAGAGGAACACAACATCACCCAGGTGAAAATGTTGGTATTGGAAAAGACCACACATTATATGCTTTGTCAGATGGTGTTGTAGCATTCAGAAAGAAAAAAGACAATAGGTCTTTTGTTTCGATTGTTCCTATTGCAGCAGAAGCATAAAGAAAATATATTCGAAAAAAAGGCGGACAATTGTTCGCCTTTTTTTATGTCTTATACATCCGCTTTTCCTCTTCAAATTATTAACTTCGTAAAAAATCAAAATTATGCTTGAAATTTCCCGAATCAGATCTGAAAAAACATCCATAATTGAAGGTCTTAAAAAGAGGAACCTTGATGTCACCGAAACTATAAATAACATTTTGGATTTAGATTCAAAGTGGAGAAGTTCTAAGACAGATTTAGAACGGTATGCTGCCGAATTGAATCAACATGCAAAATCGATAGGCATCCTGATGAAACAAGGAAATCAAGATGAGGCAAATACCATAAAAGGACAAACAGCAACGCTCAAGCAGAAAGAAAACGAATTGAAAATTGAGGTTGAGAATCTTGAACAGCGAATAACTCAACTCTTGTACACGCTTCCAAATGTGCCAAACGAATTGGTAAAAGCCGGGGCTAACGAAACTGAAAATGAAATTGTACATACTTCTGGTGGCAAACCTGAATTCAGTTTCACGCCACTTCCGCATTGGGATCTTGCAAAAAAGTATGATTTAATTGATTTTGAGCTTGGTGTTAAGGTTACAGGAGCTGGATTTCCTTTTTACAAAGGAAAGGGTGCAAAACTGCAAAGGGCATTAATTGCATTCTTTCTTGATGAAGCAGATAAATCAGGTTACGAGGAATTTATACCACCACTTGTAGTGAATGAAGCCAGTGGTATTGGAACTGGACAATTACCCGATAAGGAAGGGCAAATGTATCATTGTACAGTGGACGACTTTTACCTCATCCCTACAGCTGAAGTTCCTTTAACAAATATATACAGGGATACCATTCTACCATCTGAAGATTTTTCAATCAAACTCACCGGCTACACACCTTGTTTCAGAAGAGAAGCTGGATCATATGGCAAAGATGTGCGAGGATTAAACAGGCTTCACCAATTTGATAAAGTTGAAATCGTGCGCATTGAACATCCACAAAATACAGCAAAGGCGCTTGAAGAAATGTTGAATCACGTCAAAGGATTACTCGATAAATTGGAATTGCCATATCGTATATTACGCTTGTGCGGTGGAGATACCGGTTTCGCATCTGCAATGACTTATGATTTCGAAGTTTATTCTGGTGCACAAGAAAAATGGCTGGAAGTAAGTTCATGTTCTCGCTTTGATACTTTCCAGTCAAATCGACTTAAGTTAAGATTTAAAGGAGAAGACAAAAAAACGCAATTGTGTCATACACTAAACGGTTCTGCTCTAGCTTTACCAAGAATAGTAGCAGCAATTTTAGAAAATCACCAGATTGAAACGGGTATACGAATTCCCAAAGCACTCCAGAAATATACAGGATTTGACCTTATTAATTAATGGGTGACACATTACACAAAAGCATTTTATTTTTGTTTAACGCTTAGAATATTCCTAAATTTAGATTATGCGTCGATTAATAGTTGCTTTTAGTTTTGTATTGCTCTTTGCGGGTTGTAATAACAACGGAAACAAAGACTTAATTGAGAAAATCGAAACCCTTACGAACACCTTAGACAGTATTGAAAAAATAGTGCTAGAGAATGAAATTGACACATTGGCTGCATTAAAAGTCGCAACGAATACCGTTGAACTGCGGATTAAAAACTATTACTATTTGGATTCAATTGATTATGAATTCGGACGAAAAATGGATAGTTATAAAGTAATGCGGCGCTCATTAGGTCCCCTTGGAAAATCATTTTCAGAGATAAAAAACGGAATTAAAGAAGCACGAATTTCTTTAAAGAATTTAAAAAATGACATTTCCAACAACGTCGGAATTGAAGACGAGTACGAATCAAACTACTTATTCGAAAAAGAAAAAGTAAACCAACTTAATGTGTTGTTAAAAACTTATTTGACAGAAAAAAACAAAACAATGACCACCTTTAACAAACTTCATAAAGAACTGGATTCGTTCTCCATGGAATTGTTAAGTAAGCACCAACAAACAAAATCCAAAAACCTTCGATGAAATTTTACTTGAATCTGGTTTTTCTGTTTATGGCTTTTGGTTCTATATGCCAAACCAGTTCTGATGAACAATTAGCGCAATATTATTATTCTAATGGCGAGTTAAGCAAAGCCTTGCCATATTACAACAAATTATACAATGCCTCAGCGAGTAAATTCAATTTCACGAGGCTCTATGAATGCATGATAGCAGAAAGCGATTATAAAAGCGCTGAAAAACTAATTAAAGGTCAAATATCCAACAATAAAGATGATATTGACTACAAGATTGTGTACGGGCAATTTTTCATCGAAAGTGGTGAGCCTGAAAAAGCAAAAAAGTTGTACAATTCGATGATTGAAGGTTTAAATGCAAGTAGTTCTTCTGTTATCATACTTTATGAGGCGTTCGTCGCTAAATCAGAATACGAATTGGCCCTGGAAACCCTCAAGCAAGGTAGAAAACTATTAAAAGACACCTATCCTTTGAACCTACAATTTGCTGCATTATATAAATTGAGTGGTGACAATGAAAATATGCTCAAAGAATACTTGGACTTACTTGACGCTTTTCCAACGTATTTAGTTACGATAGAAGCTGCGCTATCTGTTCAATTGGACTTTACATCGGAGGGAAGTACAACATTGGAAATGTTGCAGCAATCGCTTCTTGAACGGATTCAAAAAAAACCTGAAGTTACGGTTAACAGTGAATTGCTTATTTGGTTATTTATACAAAAAAAGAATTTTGGAAGTGCACTTGTTCAACTACAAGCTTTAGACAAAAGATTAAAAGAAAACGGCAGAAGGATCATGGAAATTGGAGCAATTTGTGTCGAAAACAACGATTATGAAACTGCACGAAAAGCGTTCAAATACCTTATTAATATCGGAGATGAAAACCCATTTTATTATGAAGCAGAAAATGCCTTACTCAATACAAGATTTTTAGAAATTACCACCTTACGAAATTATACTCAATTGGAACTGGAGGAGACCATTATTGACTATCAAACTACACTAAAACGGGTCGGTTGGAAACGCTCAAGTCTTCCTTTAATACAAGAATTAAGTCATATTCAAGCTTTTTACGCTAACGAGATTGACTCCGCAATAGCCAACTTAAACACAGCACTCCAACTTGTGGGATTAACGGATATGCAGCAAGCCGAAATTAAAATTTTATTAGCAGATATATACGTTTTGAAGGGTGATGTGTGGGAGGCTTCATTATTGTATATGCAGGTCAATAATTTTTGGAAAGAAGAACCCATCGGCCATGAAGCAAAATTTAAAAATGCAAAGATTTTTTATTACGATGGTGAATTCGACTATGCACAATCCCAACTTTCCGTTTTGAAAGCTTCTACTTCGAAGCTTATTGCCAATGATGCTATGAATTTATCGATATTAATAACCGATAATTTCGGACTTGATAGCAACTTTGAAGCAATGAATTGGTTTGCCAAAGCTGACCTGTGTATCGAACAACATAAATACGACCAAGCGTTTCAATATTTCGATAGCATTAATCGAATTTTTCCAGATCACAGTTTAGGGGACGAAATTTTATTCAGAAAAGCTAAAGCGAAACAATTGCAAGGAAGTTGGACCGATGCCATTTCATTTCTTGAAAAAATAATTGAATTTTATCCAACAGATATTTTAGCGGATGATGCATTATTTCAGATGGGCGATATATATGAAACCCAACTTAATGACACCGAAAAAGCTTCAGAATACTATAAAAAAATTCTATTTGATTACCAAGGCAGTCTTTTTGCAGTTGAGGCTCGCAAACGCTTCAGAATAATTCGAGGGGATACCATCGAAGATGAAGAGACATTTTAAAGTTCAATATTCCAAGTGATTAATTCCCGATTTAACGAAATTTGGTACTTGTTATCGACGACGTTTATGGCATAGAAACTTGCCATATTCGTACCCAATAAAACCTTGAATTTTCTTCTTATTCTCGAAATAACTTGGATTTGATTTTCATCTAGCGGATCAACCATTCGCATTACAGCTTGATTAATGATGTCCTTTGAGGATCGCGTGGAAAATTTCTCATAGAGGTATTGAATTTCGAAAATATATTCAAACAAATGACTCAAAGGCACCCCTTCAGGATGCCTTAAGAAGAAGATGAAAAGCGTTCTTTCTTTAGGATTTAAAAGTACTTCTAGGTTTCCTAAATCCGTTAAGAAAATTCGGTGGTTATACCCTTTAATTTCCATGCGACTGGGACGGTTAAGGAACTCCGAACGCTCTCTAAACATAAAGTGCTTCCGAATTCCATCCATCATATCAAATAATTGTTGTGTCAAGGGTCTGGAAATATCACGATTGTGTAATACTTGAAGACAAGATTGGCATATGTCAGCCGTTCGCATTTTCAGAACAATCTCCATTTTATCCTGACAAAAATCCATCATGCAACCAATTGGCTTTTCATGGGTTCCAGTGATAACTTCATTCCTGTTGTTAAACATCTGAATACGTAACAACCATGCTGCTATTTCATAACATATGGGAAAGCGTGAATCAACCGCTGAACCAAAAAAATGATCCCAATGGGATGTTTGAATAAATACATTCCGCATTTCTTCATCAACAGCTCCAAACCAATTTTTCTCATTTCCTGTTTCAGTCAAAAGAAATACAAACTCACTTTCTAATATTTTATTAGCCTGACGAAACGTTCTGCATATGTCGAAAAAATCTTCCCATTTTGCTTTTTGCTCCTCGATTGGAAAAGAATAAGGCTTATAGATCTTTTCGGAGAAACTCATTCGTGCAAGATTTCTTTCTTGCTTTTCAAAATCCTCTCTTTCAATAATATGCCTAGAAGTTACATGGTCAATGATTTGTTCTTCCTCATTCGACTCAAAAACAATGGGTCCATTAAAACTTCTTACCAGATTTAATACGTTGTTGTAAGTATCTAAACTTACATCCTTTGTTCTGAGGAGATGAACTTTCATAGGATAGTGGTTATTTATCTTTTCTAAGATCCTTTTCTTCAAAAATATCAAAAAGCTTTGCATTCGCAATTCCCGAAGCCTTAGATCTTTCAAAATTTTGCATGGATCGGCTCATATCGTGCATTACAGCATTGTAACTTGCTTTATTAAAAGAAAGGGTATTCTCCGCTTTAATATTGAGCATTCTTGAAGTATGAATCGCATCCAAATCTGCACCCATGAAATTAAAAGTCCAATTACCGGATTTTTCTAAATCCTTAATCATTGAAGCGATGACATGGTACGTATAATATCTGGAAGCATTCTCATGTCCATCCGTAAGGATTACCATAACTACAGAAGCATTTCCATCCATTAGATTAGTGGAATACCGCTCTTGAATATCGCTGATTGATTTCCCGATAGCATCCAAAAGTGCTGTTGTGCCATTTGGTCTGTAAATGGCTCTATTCAAAGGCATTAATTGCTCTACTTCACCAAACGAAATCACCTTCTGGATCATATCATCAAAAAAAGTAAGTGAAACAATAAATTCTTGATGAGGAAGCTCAACCTTCAAATTTTTTAAGGTAGTCAACTGTTCATTAAATCCGGAAATTACCATATTTTCCATCCCCGACATTGAACCGCTTTTGTCAATCACATAATGGTAGATTGTTTTTTTGTCTTTCATAATTAATAATTTTTGTTTCGTCAAAATTCTTTATTAACGCAACAAAAAAGAAATCTTTGCAAGGTTGCAAAAGTCAAAACCATAGGTTTTTTACAATGACGAATGACTTGAAAAACGTCAAAATGGTTAAATTGCATCATGAAAAAAATTACCTTTTTGTTTATACTCAACATGTTCACTTTATTAGGACAAACCCCATCATCCATAACTATTGGTGGTGTCTCAAGAAGTTACATTTACTATACACCTTCTTCATGGAATCCTAGTCAAAATGTTCCATTACTCATTGTATTGCATGGTTTAACCCAAACTGGTGCAGGCTTAATGGATATTACCCAATTCAACCAAATCGCTGAACAAAATGGTTTTATTGTCGCTTACCCAGATGGTGAAAATTTTGCATGGAATGCAAATATGAATCTGACTGTTTCCAGTGCTGATGATATGGGTTTTATCGAAGCCTTAGCCCAAGAATTTCAAAACAATTTTGGGACGGATCCACTTAGGCAATATTTGGTCGGTTTTTCAAATGGCGGATTTATGAGTCATCGTTTAGCCTGTGAATCATCCATGTGTTTTGCCGCGATTGCAACGGTGTCCGGAAACATGAGCGATACTACGTTTTTAAATTGTCAACCACAATTCCAACCTGCTGTTATGCACATTCATGGTACTTCGGACCTTGTTGTGCCCTATAATGGAGGATCAAGCACCGGTGTGTCTGTAGATCAATGCATTGAAAAATGGAGAACGGTATTAAATTGTGATCCCATACCAAATACAGTAAATATGCCGAATACCAATCTATTCGACTTTTCAACACCTCAACGTTTTTCCTACATAAACGGCACCAATGTGTTAGAACTTATAAAAATTGAAGGTGGAGGACACCAATGGCCGGGAATTCAAACACTAGTGGGTGGAGCTGGAATAATAAACATGGATTTTTATTCTCCTGATGTTATTTGGGAATTTTTAAATGGAAAATCGTGCCCGTCAAATGCCATTGACGAAATGGAATTAAAAGTTAAAGTTTATCCGAATCCTTCGAATGGTGATGTGAAAATTTCGAATGGAATACCTGTAAATTATTCTATTTTCAATATTCATGGAAAGGTTGTAATGACCGGCCAAACAAATGAAAAAATTGACATTGAACATTTTGATTGTGGTGTATATTATATTCAAATTGACGACGCCAAGCCGATTAAACTCATAAAAACAAAATAAGGTTAACATAATATAGTATTGCAGTCTATTGCTTTTTAAATTAGGTGATGTAAACTTTACAATATCTTAATGTAATGGTTTTAAGTTTGATTGTTATTTCTTCCAATTTTGTAAAGTGAATAAAATTAACCGTGAATTAAGTTGGCTTTCGTTTAATGATCGCGTATTGCAAGAAGCCATGGACACTAGTGTTCCTCTAGTTGAACGCATTCGATTTTTGGGAATCTATTCTAACAATCTTGACGAGTTTTATCGCGTAAGGGTAGCAAACGTGAGAAGATCCATGCTGCTCAAAAAAAACAAAATAGCCGGATTTGAAGGTTCTGCTGCTGATTTGTACAAAACCATTCGAGAAGTCGTACTTGAACAACAACGTAAATTTGAAAACACCTTTTCTGGTTTGGTCAAAGAGTTGGCAGAAAACAACATTCATTTAATCAATGAACGTCAAATAAATACAGAAGATATTGCCGAAGTATCAGCATTTTTTCATTCAGAATTAAAACATGTTATCTTCCCTGTAGTATTGGATAAAAAACATAATTTTCCAAAACTTCGCGATTATGCCATTTATTTAGCCATTCGTATTGTTCTTCCAAAAAATAAGATCAAATATGCTTTGATCCAAATTCCTAGTGATCAATCACGTTTTCTCATTTTAAAAAAAGAATCGTGTCAATATATTATGCTGATTGATGACATCAT
>JBILIM010000311.1:0-3109 GCA_044349985.1 Crocinitomicaceae bacterium | reverse complement strand
TGTAGACTTTATAACCTTGACCGTATACACATCATTTCCCTCTGCAGAGACCAATTTAACCCCTGATTTTAAAGATGGTTTACCAAATTTAATGGACGCGTTACGTCCTTTTTTGTCCGCAATATTGAGATACCTTTCCATCAATTAAACTATTATAACATGCCAAAATCCATTTCTTCTTCTTGCTGTTCTTCAACATCAACGCTGCTTTCAATTGCAACAGTTGTATTGGATAAAAATTCAAATTCTTGAAATTTACCGGTTAAAACAAACAGTTCATCTTTAGCTGAAAGCAAAATCGCATCTGCAGCTTCATAATCGGGTCGGTAGTTGAATTCAAATTGAAATAGTTCTTGTTTGGAAAATAATTTAAGAAACAAGCCCTTAGCTTCGGGATTTTCCCATGTCAATTGGTAAACCGTTGTAATTTCTAAATTGAACAAGTCATCCATTGCGGCTTCCTTTAAAATTACGAGCGCATCAAAAGACGAATTAACCAAAACGGCATCTTTACCATCCAAATAGACCGTTTTTAATGTTTTTTTATCCAACTCCTTTCCATTGGAATCAACCGTTTTTAAAGAAGTGGAACCGTTAAGCAGGATACTTTGCCCATCTTCTAAAATGTAGGCCGGTAAGCAAGGTTCACCATTCTGATCTTTTACAATTTCTTCAACATAACCGTATACTTTATTGCGATCGACTTTTACAATTCCTGCGGTGAAATTATTTTCTTTGAATTGGAAGGATAGATTTTTACCCATAGCTCTTATTTTATTAGTTCCCAGCCCTTTTTAATGTGCTCCGCTTTGAGAAGCGTAAGTTTTTCATTAAGTTCCTTTTCGTTTTCGAGGAGAAACAACTCTTGCTCCAAAGGCGTTTTTCTGTCCGCACTAAAATCCGTGAAAACCAAAACATATGCGGAGTATGCTCCAGAGTTTTCTTTATTTGTTTTTAACCCAATAAATTTTCTTACGGCATTAGCAGTTTTTCCTGGCTTAACATACACTTCTCGCAAAATGATTTCAGAAAGTGCATCTGTTGATTGACTGCTATCCTCTTGGATAGGTGCAAGAAGGGTATATGCCTGATGTGTTCCTGCATCAAGTTCATTTGCTTTTTTGTCATTCCTCAGCCTAACAAAATTTGGAGTAATGATACTTAAGGTTGTTTGATTTCCAATGGGTTGATACCCTTTGTCTTGATTGTAACTTAAAGCTGCTTTTCGAATCGCACCGTCAGTTGTAACATTTATTAAATCGAGACACGACAGTTCTATCACGATTTCAGGCTTTACGAATATAAATGCGGTACCCGCACCAGATACTTCAGTGAAATCAGAATGCACAACAAGTGGATTGAAAACTGAGGGAAGGTCTTTACGTTCTTGATCTGAAAAACCACTACCACATACTCCGACGATTTGAAATGTCTCATCACCAAGGGCAAAGCCGAGTAAAACTTCTCGCAATTGTCCTGCTTTTTCTCCCATTCCTTCTGCATATCCAATAACTACCAAATCCAAATGAATAATTTCCTTAATCTTGTAGGTTAATCCACTTGAGGTTTTTACAACAGCTCCTTCCGCTCCATTTTTAATGGCAGCATCATAAAAGTCGGAAATGTTCGTTCTGCTTTCGAAGCAATGTTGTTCAACCGCAAAAATAGATTTGCCGTTGAGCATACTTTTCAATAATTCCAGTCTTTCTTTTAAGTGCAGATCAATTTTCGCATTGTTCTGATCGATGATATCGAATGCGGCAAAGCGAAGGTCGTTTTTGTCCGGCTCGTCAAGTGCTTCGCTTAACTCCCGATGCGTAGTGGATTGATCGTTTACAAAACAACATAATTCACCCGCCAGAATTACATTTGTTTTTATTTTTTTAGCTTCTTCAATAATTTGAGGAATGTGAAGAACTTCGCCACCTCTTTTGTATAATGTTGCTTCTCCCGAATTTATAACCAAAAAGGAAAGGTAGCCATCCATTTTTACAGAGGTCATATAGTAGTCATTCTCTATAATTTTGGTGCCTATCTTGGCACCCTCTACAGGAATATATCTAGATGCAGATTTTGAAAAGTTGGTAATGGAAGAATTCATCAGTTTTTAGGGTTGAATAGAATAAAACGCTTTCAATTAACTTAATCTTATTGCAAATGTGCAATAAATTTATTCTTCTCGATCGATGTTAAAATTCTTTTATCAAAATCAATAGAACATATTGCATTCTGATTTAATCAATAGAAATGTTAATTTCGAAAACAAATTAATCAAGAGGTGAAAAAATTAGTTCAGAACGAAAAGTTTATATTAACGCTTATTCTTGTTAATGTGGGGATTTTGTATATCCATACTTTTGATGTATTGAACCCATACTTTTTATTACTGGAGATTATTGATATTTCCTTTACATTGTTTTTTTGTTTGGAAATCTTTCTAAAGATAAGATCTATAAACGGTGCTAATAAGTTAAGTAAGTATCTCAGGAGTAACTGGAATAAAATAGATTTTTTTTCTGTCCTCTTTTCACTTCCGAGTATTGCTGCAATATTTTTTAATCAATTGGAGGTTTTTACACTTTTTGTCGCATTAAGATCACTAAGGATTTTTAAATTACTCAGGATAATAGAATTTATTCCTAATGGAAAAACCATAACAGGACAAATGTTTAAAGCATTTAAATCTGTATCATTCATCATTTTTGCGTTTACAGTTTATTCTACAATAGTTTCATTAATATCTGTAAGTCTGTTCAAACATTATTCCCCAACTTATTTTAATAACGCTTTTGATTCCTTTTTTACTGTTTTTAAAGTATTCAGTGGAGATGGTTTTTCAGATGTTGTAGCTGATATAGAATTGAATTCAGGTAAGGGTGATGGTTTTATTTATTTCACAAAATTTTATTTTGTGTTAATTGTTTTTACAGGGAGCATACTGGGACTTTCTTTGATCAATAGTATTTTCATTGACCAGATGGCTCGAACAAACGACAAGAAAGATTCTGAAGAAAAAGAGGATTATAAGCGTTTAAAGGCTGAAATTGATGAACTGAAAACCTTGAACAAAGAAATACTCCATAAACTAAACGAAATCAATTCAAATAAC
>JBILIM010000310.1:0-3112 GCA_044349985.1 Crocinitomicaceae bacterium | reverse complement strand
AAAAGGACATGAAGCAATCGTGAAACGTGCAGTAAATTACTTCGATAAAATTTATATTGCTATTGGTGAAAACAGCACGAAATATAGTTTTTTCGAAATGGAAAAAAGGATAAAACATATTGAATCCCTTTTCAATACAAATAAAATCGAAATACTCACCTTCAAAGGTTTAACTGTTAATCTTTGTCGTGAAATTGGTGCTGACGTTATTTTGAGAGGTTTGAGAGATGGCAAAGATTTTGAATATGAAAAATCAATAGCACAAATGAATTTTAAAATGAGTGGAATTGATACTTTTTTTCTTTTAACCAATGAAGACTTGAGCTCAATAAATTCATCAATAGTAAGAGAAATATTTAAAAATGGAGGCGACATTTCAAGTTTCGTAACCAATCCTCATATACTCGTTTAAAATCAAGTTAATCCTAAACATACTGAAGCGCAAAATGAAATATATTCTCAATTCACTTGTTGTACTTCTCATCTCTTTGTCCTCATTCGGACAAAATCAAATTTCTATTTATGGATTTGCTCCGAGTTACGTTGGTAAAACCATTTCATTTAATAAAATTGACGATTACATAACAGAGCATGAATCTGTTATGGCAACTGCTGTTGTTAAACCTGACAGCACCTTTTATTTGAATTTTGACATTTCGGAAATTCAAAGAATTAACGTTCGTGCCAACAATAACTCAAGTTACATGTATTTACAACCGGGAGGCTCATATGAAATTTACATTCCGGGTAACGATCCATACCAATCGTACAAAGAAACTGGAAATCTCATCGAATTAACCTTTTTTAATCTTGACTCGAGCGACATCAATTATAAAATTCTTTCTTTTCAGCGTTGGTGTGATGAATTCATGAGTGAAAAATTTTACACTAAAAACGTAAAGCCAGAAGAATTTGATTCTGAACTCAAAGACTTCAAGTTAGCGGTGGAGAATTATTATTCCAAAGATAGCTCAACCTTCCTGCAAGCATACGTCATGTATACGATAGCTACTTTCGATAACATACAATTTGCGGGACAACATAAAAAAGAGGAAAAATATGCTTTTTACCTTCACAATAATCCTGTATTTTACAGTAACGATGCCTACATGGAATATTTCAATGCCTTTTATGACAGGCTCATACCAAGGTTGGATTATGAAACCGATGAAAAAGTGTATCAGGCAGTGCTGCAAAGTAGCCCAAGTCTATTTATGAGGGCCCTGCATAACTCTTTGATACTTGAAAACCTTAGAATTAGAGAATTGGTAATGCTTAAATCACTTGGTGAGGAATTTTACTCGAAACAATTTCCACAAACGAATATAATTACCATTTTGGATAGTGTATCTAAAGGAAGTATGTTTCCTGAACACGCTATCATTGCTAAAAATCTGATGCTGCGCTTAACCCAATTGGTAGTAGGCGGAAGTGCACCAGATTTCTTTATTAAAAATGCCAACGGAAATCTATTCTCTTTGTCATCCTTTAACAAAAAACACCTGTATTTGCATTTTTACGACCCGTCAATGTTGCAAAGTTCTTTGGAAATAGAAGCGTTAAAAAAATTATACGAAGCGTATAAAGGTGATGTTGAGTTTATTTCGATTTATCCAAATAAAACGTATTCGGAGGAAAATATCAAAAATTATGTCGACGCCATACCTTGGAATACGTTTAAGGTGGATGCCAATAATCCCATTTGGTCGGATTACAATGCCGTCGCATTTCCTTACTACGTATTGTTGGATGGATACGGTTACGTTGTTGCTGCTCCAGCAAGAGGTCCATTACCTGATGGACAATACCTCTCAATTGACGAAACATTCTTTAATATTCATAAAATTAACGCGAATAAATAGTTTTTTCTATTTCAAGCCAAGCCGAGCAGAATTGGTTGATAAGTTGTATTTTTATAAAACTTTTTTTCAATCCTATGAAATTCAATTTGTCTGAAATTACAGAGCTGATAAGATTCAGAAGAACGATTTATCCGGAACAATTTTCTCAGCGTAAGGTCCACAAAGAACAAATAGAATTGATTTTAAACAATGCACTTTGGGCGCCCACTCATGGGAACACCCAACCCTGGCGTTTTAAGGTATTTATGGAAGATGGCCGAAATCGTCTGAGTGAATTTCTGGGTAAGACCTATTCCGAAATTATTCCTTTGGAAAAACAAAGTGATTTGAAACGTTCTAAACTAGAAAAAAGGCCTTTAATGGCTTCTGCGATAATAGCCGTTTGTATGAAAAGGCAAGAAACAGAAAAAATCGCAGAAATTGAAGAAATAGAGGCTGTTGCTTGCGCAGTGCAAAATATGCATTTAACATGCACAGCTTACGGTTTGGGAGGATTTTGGTCTACGCCATCTCTGATTTATCATGAACAAATGAATACATTTCTCAATTTAGATCCCAAAGACAAATGTATCGGGTTATTTTATATCGGTTATCCATCCATAGAATGGCCAAAAGGTCAGCGTCGACCTTTAGAATACATGACCGAATGGTTTAATGACTGATAATAGCGTAGAAATATTCAAAACATGAGGTTTCAAAGGTATATTTTATTAATAACCTTCGCTTTTGCAGGTTACTTTACATGCACTGCGCAACGCAATGTACCCTCATATTTTGGAGTTCAGTTAAAACCTATTTTTCCAACGCGTTTTATAGGAGAACCTGCTTTAACTTTGGAGGAGGGCACTTTTTCCACAACCATTACTCAAAAAACAGGATATTCTTTTGGTGGAACGGTTCGAGTAGGAATAACTAATTTGATTGCCTTAGAAACAGGTATTAATTTTAATCAAAGGTATTTTGACATCGACATGTCTGTTGCCGACTCTGGTGTTTATGCTAAGAATGATTTAGCTTTCATTTCTTATGATGTTCCAATAAATGGACTGGTATACGTTCAACTCTCTGATAATTTTTATATGAATGCCTCTTTGGGTTTAGCTCTTAATTTTAAACCCTCACATGTTGGCATAGTAACCAATCCTGGTGGTTCATTTTCTTTCACCCATACTGGATTGGTAAATAGAAAAACCGGATTTGATTTGAATGCCAATTTTGGTTTTGAATTCCGAACCAAAAGAAGTGGTTTC
>JBILIM010000308.1:0-3134 GCA_044349985.1 Crocinitomicaceae bacterium | reverse complement strand
GGACAGGCCAACGTTACTTGTTATGGATTGAACGACGGTTCTGCATCTGTTGCTGTTTCGGGTGGAACTGGAGCATATACTTACATCTGGACACCTGGTAATCCAGCTGGTGGAACTACTGCAACAGCAACCGGTCTTTCTGCTGGAACTTATGCTGTTTCAGTAAGCGATGCAAATGGGTGCTCCACTTCCTTGTTCTACACCATTACTCAAAACTCAGAAATTGAGGTGCAGTTAGGACAGTTAACCAACGTCTCTTGCTTTAACGGTAACGATGGTGCATTGTCCGTTCAAGCTACAGGTGGAACTGGAGGATACTCCTATTTATGGAATAACGGAACAGGCAACACATTAACCGGTTTATCTGCAGGTACATATCAAGTGACGGTTAATGATAATTCCTTGTGTTCTGTTTCAGAATCCTTTATTGTATCGCAACCTACTTTATTGACCGTAGCTATTCAACCGAGCTTATCTATTGTTTGTTTCGGTCAATCGAATGCTACAGCTTCTGCTACGGCTTCTGGTGGGACAAGTGGATATGCCTATGTATGGTCACCAAATGGTGCCAACACCAATACAATAAGTAATATTGGAGCGGGTACCTACAGTGTTCAGGTAACCGATGCAAATGGTTGTAATGCTAATGATACGGTTACCATTGCCTCCGCTCCTACCCCTCAGGTGGAAGCTGGAGCGAACATCAACCAATGTGGTAATCAGCAAGTGACGCTTTCGGCATCAGGTGCGAACTATTACACCTGGAACGATGCCGTACAAAACAATACACCGTTTACACCAAACTTCGGAACAACATCCTACATTGTAACCGGAACAGATACTTTGGGTTGTTCTGCAACAGATATTGTTTACGTCACCGCAAATCAAATCCCCGATGCAAGCATCAGTTTAGTAAACAACATTCAACTCCTAGCGAGTCCAGCGAATGCTAATTACCAATGGATCGATTGCAATACCAGCAACTCGATTTTAGGTGCTAACAATTCACTTTATGAAGCAACAGAAAACGGTTCTTTTGCCGTTATCGTAACTTCAACTGAGGGTTGCGCAGATACTTCAGATTGTTTTGTGGTGGATCAGGTGGGAATGAACGATTCTTATTCATTATTGAAAATCGAAATGTATCCAAATCCTGCACATGATGCCGTAACCCTGTCTTTCAATGTGAATGAAAAGGTTGACCTGAGCTTCCTTAACGCACAAGGACAAATCGTACAGCGCATTGAAAATGTCAATTCAGGTGAAACGATCGCTCTTAGTCATTTGGCTAAAGGCATGTATGTCATTCAAATCAACACTTCATTCGGAAAAGAACTCAAACGTTTAATTATAGAATAAATCGAAATTAAAAGGGCTGAAATTTCAGTCCTTTTTTTATCCAAAAACTTTCAGGTTAATGTCGAAAAAGAAAATTACAACAGCTCCATAAATTGAACAGCTTAAGCTGCAAAAACTCAATTGAATCAAAAAGAAATAGCTTTTACTTTTGGCTATTCTCGGTATTATTCTGTTTTTCGTGTTGCTTTGGGCTGAGCTAGCTGTTGGAATTTTTGATTCGCCAAATGCTGGGGATTAAAGGATATGAGAAACAATTTTGATTACAATTAAGATCCAATAGAGTTTCATGTGAATTGTATTATTTATTTCGATTGAAAGTTAAAAAAGGGTTTAACAAGGAAAAGCTCAGACTACTTTGTGATCTTCTTCATTCTCACTCTGAAATAAAAGCGTAAATTGAAGAGTGAGAATGAATCCGCTACGAGTAATCTGACGAACCTAATTTGGAAGGGGTTGGGGAAGATCAATAATTCGCATTAAATTATTTTTCTATTGGCGGATAAACTGAATCAGCAAAAATATATTGATGATAACCTTGTCCCAAATGATCGCCGATAATGTTGTAATAACATTCATTGCCTCCTCCAAAAGGTGAAATGATTAACGGTTCGTTCATAATTACTTTTTTCAGTGTCCAACCATTTGGCAGAGCTACTGTTGTGTCTGGTTTTCCGCTTTCTGTGGCATGCATTACAAAATAATTCCCCTTGTTATCTGAGAGTTGATACATACTATCCGCAAACCTTACAGTTTGACATTTCTGAATGGTTTTTATTACCAAATGTTCTTTCTGAGGTTTGAGCATGTTGGTTTCACCGCCTACAAAATCTACACAAATCGGTTTTGCCATTTCTACCCAAGTATACTTTTTATATTCACGTTGTTTGATGCACTCAGCATCTTTACAATTGACATCCGTATTTGGGGAACGATAAAATGCCGTTTGCTGAAACAATAAATGACGGTCTAAATTTTTTCTATAAGGTAATGACGGTTTAAATTCGTCCCATTTGTCTAGTGGAATTGGATTTGAACCACCACTAATAACAACGATCATTTCTTTTTGATTAATTAATTCCTTAGCAAAACCAATCGACTTCCAATTCAGCGTATCTGGTAGTTTTGAGTTTTCTGTGGAAAAATGTAGTCCAACTTCTTTTGCCGTTTTAAGTCCACAAGAATGAATTATAAGAACCGTTATAATTAGGAATACGTATAAGTTTCTTTTCATTTTAGGATTTGTTTTTTGAAGATCTTACTATAGCGTAGCAAACTTTTTTCAACTCTCAATTTTTGGAGCTTTTGCTTCAGTAATACCTGCTTGAAATTGTATTTCTAAACCATGTGAAACTGTTTGAGTATCTTCATATACATCGAACTTAACGGCCTTTCCCCATTTTAACGTGATAAAATGAACTCCTTTATTTAAATAAGGATCGCCATTCAATAAATTGCATGTTGCACTCCATCTTGCAATAACAAGCGTTTTTGCTGGTGTTCCTTTTACTTGGATGTCTTTAATTTCGAATCGAAGGTCTGGAAGTACGGTTCCCACTCTTTCAAACCACCTTTTTAAACTTTCTTTATCACGACGTCTGCCACCAAGACAATTATCGCCAGCAAAAGTATGTTCTAATTGTTTGTTTGAAACTCCTTTTAAAACCTCGTCATATCGATGCTCTTCAATACATTTAAAATTCTTCCTCACAAATCCCTTGATGATATAATGATATGGGTTTAGATCTTGGGTAACTAGTAAGTTTACTACTAAGACA
>JBILIM010000182.1:0-4546 GCA_044349985.1 Crocinitomicaceae bacterium | reverse complement strand
GGCTCTCATTTAAAATATCAAAATGGTTAGCACAAAGGCTTATTTTACAACAATGCGTTTCGTCAATTGAGAACCTGAATTCAAGGTGATTTTAAGAATGTAAACACCTTTATTCGAGCCTAGATCAATTGTAAATTGAGTGCTGTTGTTATTTTTCAAATGAGCGACTTTTTGACCTAAAGCATTGTAGATTTGAATTTCGGAAATGGATTGTGTCCCTTTGAAATTAACACTACCTGACGTTGGATTTGGGTAAATTAATAAGTCATCAGATGTGCCAATTTCTTCTGTAGAAGCTGAAGGATCACATGAACATACGTGTTCACCCAGAGAAGACCAGTTGCCATCGAGTATTGGATTTCCACTGGTTCCAAAAAGAGTGTCGCCATTCGCATCTAAACGAACAATAACTGCTGGAATTGAATCCCATTCCAAGAGTGGGTCAAAGAAAGAAACTTGTGTTTTAACACCTTTCTTGATGGTAGATTTTCTCAATAAGGAATGGTCTTTTGTCAATTGAACCCCCAAACCTGTGCTGTAAGGAAAACCTGATGACCAAGCACCATCGTTGTTAGAGGAAATTCCGCTTTCGTTTGCTGGGTTTTCTCCGATTTTTCCAAAAATATCAACTATGGCAAATCCTGACGCTGTTGTGACGTTATCTGTTCCGTTCGTCGAAAGCGTTCCTTTAGCTAACATTACAGCATCATTACCATTCCAATAAAAGGCATTGGATGTATTATATACAGGGCAATAAAAACCATCTGCTCTTCCTTGTAATGAATCCCATACAGGAGCTTCTTGTCCTGTTCCATTAGGATCTATTTTTTCTAGAACGGCAACATAAACAGCGTAAGGTTGAACTGTACCTGAAAGTTGAACAGCATTCGCAACAGTGGCAGTCGTTGACCCGTTTGAATATCTGGCAACAAAATACCCTGATAAGTTTATTGAATTGGCTGTTGGATTGTAAATTTCCAAAGCTTTGTTGTTGGACCATCCCTCAACATACTCTGAAATAAATAAATCAGAACAATCGGTTTGTGCACTTGTAGTGAATACCGAAAACAAAGAAAAAGCAAGTACTAATTTTTTCATAATTGCACGTTTTTAGTTTGAATTTAGAAAAGACATTGAATTAACGTCATAGTTTCCTATGCGTTGGATTGAAAATTTTTTGAGTTGTTTGTTTGCATTTTTAAAATGAATGCCAACGTTCAACTTTTGATTCATTAGTTAATAATGTTCATTAACCTCACAAGGTTTCAGTCTAAAGACGTCTAGGATATCTCATGAAAGCTCGATACAAAAGTAATAGATTTTCGAGAAATTTGATTTATTAAATTGTTAACAATAAGCAAAGGTTTTGAACCTTTTTATGTGGAGTAAGCAACATTTTGATATTTTCGAAAACTAAAATGAAATTTATGCTCAAAAATGTCGCATTTGTATTGGTTCTTTTCTTTGGATCCAACGTTATTATTTTATCTCAGGAAGAACTTTCGGTTGAAAAAATTTGGAAGAACTATGAGTTTTATCCTGCCTCAGTAAATGGTTTTCGTTCAATGAATGATGGCGTTCATTACACTGAAATCGATGATGTTAATGGAAGTGCTATTGTTAAAAAATCAATATTAGATGCTACATCAGAAGTTCTCGTAAATTCGAACGCATTACTTTTCGAAGGAAAGAGTATACAGGTAGACGATTATGAATTCAATAGCGATGAGTCACTTTTGTTGTTAACTACAAACACTAAAGCTATTTATCGAAGAAGTTTTACAGCGGATTATTACACGTACAATTTAAAAACGAAAAGTTTAGAGCTGTTAGATGCTGAGCACAGTCCTCAAATGCTGGCTGAATATTCTCCAAATGGAAAAATGGTTTCTTACCTGTACAAAAATGACATTTTTGTGAAGCATTTGGAAACAGGTAAAATTGTAAAATTAACCCAAGATGGAAAGCGAAATAAAGTCATAAATGGATCAACAGATTGGGTTTATGAAGAAGAGTTTTCAATTGCCAAAGCTTACGATTGGTCTCCTGATAGCAAATACATTGCATTCTTAAAATTTGACGAAAAAGCGGTTCCGGAATTTGATATGGCATTGTATGAGAATGAATTGTATCCCGAAACCTACACTTTTAAGTATCCGAAGGCAGGAGAGGTAAACAGTATCGTTACTGCCCATTTACTCACCGTGTCTAATGGAAAAATTAAACCGATTGATTTGGGCACTTATGAATACATCCCAAGATTGAAATGGTCAGATTATGATAATAAATTAATTATTCAAACCTTGAACCGTGATCAAAACGATTTGAAGTATTATTTGGTCGATGCAACAACAAAGAAGACGGTTTCAAAAGTTTTCTTTGAAGAGAAAAGTGAGACCTATGTGGAAATTGATGATAATCTGCTTTTACTTGAGGATGGTAAAAGTATTTTAAGAACGAGCGAATCGAATGGGTACAATCATATTTACAGGCTTACGTTCGATGGAATACAAACACCCGTAACTTCAGGAAATTGGGATGTGATTGAATGCCTTGGTATTGACGAAAGTACTCAGATGATTTATTTTACTTCTGCTGAGAAAAGTGCAATTACGAAAGGTATATATAAAATAGATATCAACGGACAGAATAAGCAAGCGATCAGCTTAGAATCCGGATATAATGATGCGGAGTTTACAACCGGAATGAAGTATTTTATTAAAACCTATTCGACGGCGAATACGCCCCCTGTTTACAGTCTATGCGATAATCAGGGTAAAGAATTAAGGGTTTTGGAGGACAATTCTAAGCTGCTTGAAAGACTGTCAAACTATGAACTATCTCAAAAGGAATTTGTTGAATTTAATTCAGACGGAACTACATTAAATGGATGGATGATTAAGCCAAACGATTTTGATCCATCTAAAAAATATCCGGTTTATATGACTGTATATGGTGGACCTGGACACAATGAGGTCTCTGATCAGTGGGACGGAATGGATTATATGTACCATCAATTGCTTGCTCAAAAAGGATATATTGTAGTTTCTGTCGATCCGAGAGGAACGATGTATAGGGGGGAGGATTTTAAAAAATCAACCTATTTGAATTTAGGTAAACTTGAAACGGAAGATATTATTAATACAGCTAAAGAATTGCAGACATACAGTTATGTTGATGCCTCAAGAATTGGTATTCAGGGATGGAGTTTCGGTGGCTTTATGGCATCTTTGGCAATCACAAAAGGGGCAGACGTATTTAAAACGGCTATTGCTGTTGCGCCGGTTACCAATTGGAAATACTACGACAATATTTACACCGAGCGATTCATGCGCACACCCGCGAAAAATGAAGAAGGATATGAACAGAATTCGCCCATTAATTTTGTGAGCAAATTGAAAGGCAATTATTTCTTAATTCACGGGTCTGCAGATGACAATGTGCATTACCAGAATACGATGGAAATGGTAAATGCTTTGGTTAAAGCAAATAAACAGTTTGATTTATTTATTTATCCGGATCGAAATCATGGGATTTACGGCGGAAATACGAGAAATCATCTTTTCAATATGATGCTCAATTATACTTTGGAACATTTGTAAAATAGGTTTGTTAGAAAGAATATAAATAATGTTGGTGGGATTTGATAATTAAATAAATAGTTTGCTTAAATTAGGGTCGTCTTAAAAAAGAATAACAAAATGAGTGAAGTTGCAAAAATTGAATTGGGGGGTAAATTATACGAATTCCCTGTGGTTGTTGGTACTGAAAATGAAAAAGCTATTGATATCAGCAAATTGAGAGATACAACGGGCTACATAACACTAGATACAGGTTACAAAAATACAGGAGCAACGAAAAGTTCGATAACTTTTCTGGATGGAGAAGAAGGAATTTTACACTACCGAGGTTATGCTATTGAGCAACTTGCAGAAAAAGCTACATTTTTAGAGGTGGCCTATTTGTTAATATACGGAGAGTTACCAACCCAAGAGCAGCTCGATAAGTTCAATACAAGTATCAAAAAACATACGTTGGTTCATGAGGACATGAAGCAATTTTTTGAGGCATATCCAGCGAAAGCACATCCAATGGGAGTTCTTTCATCAATGATTTGTTCGCTTTCTACTTTTTATCCAGAATCTTTGGATCCAAACAGAAGCGCTGAGGCGAAAGATTTAACCATTCACCGTTTATTAGCGAAATTGCCAACTTTAGCGGCATGGTCCTATAAAAATGCAATGCGTCACCCTTTCATGTATCCTAAGAACGATTACGATTATTGTAAAAATTTCTTGCACATGATGTTCGCAATGCCAACAGAAGATTATCATGTAGATCCAGTAATTGTGAGTGCCTTAAATAAATTACTTATTCTTCATGCTGACCATGAACAAAATTGTTCAACGTCTACAGTGCGTATTGTTGGTTCATCTCAAGCGAATCTTTATGCAACCATCTCTGCAGGTATATCTGCGCTTTGGGGTCCGTTACACGGTGGTGCGAATCAAGAAGTGATTGAAATGCTTGAAAAAATCCACAACGA